>NZ_JADBTZ010000190.1:0-4685 GCF_020245885.1 Microcystis sp. M165S2
CTCAAAATGGACGGGTCGAAAGTGTCAGACTTAAGCAATTAAGCGTTTTTCGCTATCTGCGTCAACCCCGTTGACGCGACCACCCTAAAAAAGTGGCGTGGTGAGGAATCGCCGTCCGTTTTACGGCGGCGAGGATGTCAACACTCCGGTAAATGAGCCGTTCAACTAAAAAGCGATCGACGAACCCCTTCTTCTAGATCGCTTTTACTGCCCTTGGCCAAATTTTGAAGATATCCTTAATTTCTCTCTTGTTTAATCTTCCTTTAACTTGGATCTGAAAAAATGCGATTGTTTAGCCTTTTTTTGCAGGTTTTCAGCTAAAAATATGATTCATACTATCTATCGTCACCATGGGAAATTTTTATTAACCTTGCTGTCAATTGCTGGCAGTATCAATATTGTTGCTGAATCGGCCTCAGCTTTAAATATCAACCGATTGAGCAGTATTGGCAATAGTACAACTGCTGCTAATAACTTTGGGTCCGAAATTCCCACCTACGACCCCGCTAGTCGCAGATTATTCGTGACCGGTCCCAATAATCGTCTAGATATTGCCGATATCAGCAATCCCGCTAGTCCAATTCGCTTACCCTCGATCGATCTTAGCTCCTACGGTGCAGGGGTTAACAGTGTCGCCATCAAAAATGGTATTGTGGCCGTGGCCATGGAAGCTAGTACGATTACCAATAACGGCAGTGTGGTCTTTTTCGATACTAATGGTGTCTTTCAGAGTCAGGTTACTGTGGGTGCTTTACCCGATATGTTAACCTTTACTCCTGACGGTAATCGGGTTTTGGTCGCTAACGAAGGGGAAGCGGCCAGTGGTGTCAATCCCAATGGTTCCGTTAGTGTTATTAACCTTGCTGCCGGTGTTTCTAATCCCACGGTCAACACTGCTACCTTTACCAGTTTTAATGGTCAAGAGAACGCTTTAAGAAATCAGGGAGTTCGTATTTTCCCCGGTCAAACGGTTTCCCAAGATGTGGAACCAGAATACATCACCGTTTCCGAGGATGGAACCACTGCATGGGTGTCTCTACAGGAAAATAACGCTATTGCCGTAATGGATATTGTTAACGCTCAAGTCACCAGTATTTTACCCCTAGGAGCTAAGGATTTTAACGCACCGGGTAATGGTTTAGATGCAAGCGATCGAGATGGAGGGGTAAATATTAATAACTGGCCAGTTTTTGGCTTATATCAACCGGATACAATCGCCACCGTTACTGTCGCCGGACAAACCTATTTAATTACTGCCAATGAAGGGGATACTAGAAATGAGGCTAGACGAGTTTCTAATCTAACTTTAGACCCTAATGCTTTCCCTAATGCGGCCGAATTGCAATTAGCCCAAAATCTCGGCCGTTTGGATGTTTCTAGCATTGACGGACTTAACGACCAAGGTCAATATAGCCAACTTTTTGCCTATGGTGGTCGTTCTTTTTCGATTTGGAATGTAACTAATGGACTGTCCCAAGTCTTCGATAGTGGTGATGATTTTGAACAAATTTTGGCAGGTTTCTCGGCAAATCCCCTAACTCCTAGTATCTTTAATTCCGATGGTACTCCTGGTAGTTTCGATAGTCGCAGCGATAACCGCGGCCCAGAACCGGAAGGTTTAGCCGTGGGAACCGTGGGCAATCGTCTCTATAGTTTTGTGGGAATAGAAAGGGCTGGCGGTTTCATGGTTTATGATATCACCAACCCTAGTAATCCTTTCTTTGTTGATTATATCAACGATTGGCAATTAGGCGATATCTCCCCCGAAGGATTATTATTTATTCCCGCTGCCGATAGTCCCAATGGTACTCCCTTGTTAATTGTTGCCAATGAAGTGAGTCGCAATCTGGTGATTTATTCCGTCAAACCTGTCCCAGAACCTAGCGCAGTTTTAGGATTAGTAACCCTCGGATTAGCTGGTTATAGTTTGAAAAAAAGAGGGAATTGCTAATCACATCCCGTAAAATGGTAGCGCCTCCGACCAATGGGGGCGTTTTCCCGTTTGCCAGTCCAAATGGGCTAAATCGAGGATAGCGGGGGCATTTATGCCTAAATAACTGGGGGTGGCTAATCTTTGATAGGGAATAGTTAAGTTTTCTAAAGTCTGCTGCCATTGTTCGGGAGTCATCAGGCTATCAGCTAAGTAAACCCGATTACCCCCATAGATGCCCACATACAATTGTCCCCTAGTGGCGGGCATTTCTAGGGCTAGATAGGTATCGGGAGGGTAAAAATGCCGTTGTGACCAAGCAAAGGCCGCTAAACTGGAGACGGCAAAAATCGGTAGCTGTAATTGTTGTGCTAGGGTTCTACCGGTGACTAGACCGATGCGGGTACTGGTAAAGCTACCCGGCCCCTTAGCGGTGGCTAGAAAGGCTAAATCTGCCCATTTTTGCGGGGCCAGGAACTGTTTTAGATAGGGGTGGAATAGGTTCGATAAGTCCCTGTCTAAGTCCCAAGTTTGTTGACGACTATCATCGCTGAAATTAGAGAGGGCCAGTCCTAGTTGGGGACTGCTGGTATGCAAGGCTAATCCATAGACAGGGGAAGACAAGTCAATCTTTATCAGTAAGTTTTTATGGGTCGCCTGGGATTCGAACCCAAGACCAATCGGTTAAAAGCCGAGTGCTCTACCGCTGAGCTAGCGACCCGTTTCGTGTTCTGCACACGATTCATCAATATAACATCTTATCGGGGCTAAGTCAAGGGGAAATTTAAATTTGATTGACTCGCATTTCCACGATCGCCTCACGGCTACTCTGGGGTTCTAAGTAGGTCAAATGTTCGCCTGTGTTGAGGGCGTTGCGGGGAGCGCTCCAGGGTTCGAGACAGATATAATTTTTATCTTTCAGAGTCCAAAAAACTATAGTTGTATAGAGATCGTCGTAACCGAGGATAATTTGACGTTGATGATAGGAATCACTAAAACTACTTTGATGGCGAGTAATTTGCGTAAAAGCGGCATCAATTTCTTCGAGATTAAAGTCAAAGTGGCCGGAGTAGGAATGGAGGGTTTGGCTGCGTTGGTCGAGGTATTGGGAGGAGGGAATATCAAAGGATAATCTGGTTTTATCGGTGACTTGAAAATAGGGATGGAACCCGATGGAAAAGGGCATTTTTTCGGGGGAAAGATTAATTACTTTTTGGTGAATTTTGAGGCTGTTTCCTTGCAGTTGATAGGTAAAGATTAATTGAAAATCAAAGGGATAGACTTGACGAGTGGCTTCATTACTGTTCAATTCTAGGGTTAAACTAGCGGCGTTTTCGCTGCTTTGTTTGCTCACTTGCCAGGGTAAATCACGAGCAAATCCGTGTTGTTTAAGGGTATAGTTTCGTCCTTGGTGTTGATAGGTATTATCGGGTAAGTTGCCACATATCGGGAATAAAATCGGGACTCCTCCGCGGACGCTGAGGTTAGGCTCTTTGAATCTTTCTCTGTCCAGATATAAAATATCTTCTCCGCAAATTTGCCAACGGGTGATGATTCCTCCCCTAGCGGGAACCACTTCCAGATAAGCGTCAGCCTCTTCATCCTTGAGACAATAGGTAAGATATTGATTTTGGTTTTGAGTGATAGTAAAGGTCATATCAGTTATCAGTTATCAGTTATCAGTTATCAGTTATCGGTACAGCTGACTAAAAAGCTGATTGCTAACATAGAACGTAGGTTGGGTTGAAGCATGAAACCCAACGCCCGATCATGTTACGCTACCACTAACCCATCCTAACAAATAATTGTGTCTCCCTACTTAGCTTAACCAATGAGGTTTTAGATTCGGCCCTTGTGAATAAGCTGAGATAGCCTAGCTTGAGATGAAAATTTGGGTAAGAAAATAGGCAATTGCGGCGCTACCAATCGGTACAGTGAGATTATCTATACCCAGTTTCGAGAAAGTTTCTAAAATAGTAGCTCCGATCGCTGTTAATAAAGATACTAAAATAATTGGCGGATTAATGCCATTAATAAAAGATAAAATAATCAAGCTGACTAAAAAGCTGATTCCCAACATAGTCAGGGAACCTTCCAGACTTTTGCCACTGCCGAAAATTTTGTAGGGATGTTGACCGAAATTTTGTCCGACTAGGGCCGCTAATCCGTCTCCCAAAGCCATAATTAAAATACCGATTGCCGCGTATTCGGGGTGAGAAATTGGCCAAAAATAAGCCACGAGAACACCTATACTAACAGCATAAAAAAAAGTTCCCCAACTGCGGCGACCAACACTATTAAGACTGGGTAAAAATGGGAAAAAATAGGATAGAATAGCAATAATTGCCGCTAGGATCGCGGCGCTTATTCCCACCCAAGCGGGGATATTTAACCACCAGGCAAAAAGGATGACGTTTCCTGTGCCAATGTGGACAACTTTGCGGGTAATTTCGCCATCGGTACTGAAAAGACTTTTTAATTTTTCAGCGATCAGAATCAGAACACCTAGGTAACAGGCGACTAAACTGATCGAAAATAGGAGAGAGTGGGATAGTTCCACGGGGTAAAAGCGAAAATTGACTATCTATTAGTTTAGGCGATCGAGGTGACATTGTTGACATCCTCACCGCCGTAAACGGACGGTGATTCCCAAACCTCACGATTTAGGTTTCTGCTTCTTTCCCTTGCGGGGTTCCGCACCTGCCTTAACAGAGTAAATCTGTTCTGGTCTTATGGTCGCTCTACAGACTGACAC
>NZ_JADBTZ010000191.1:0-3233 GCF_020245885.1 Microcystis sp. M165S2
ATCGAGAATTTGAAAATAAAGAAGAACTGGAAAAAGTAGTCAATCAGCTTTTAAATGAAGGGGGATTGATTATTAAATGGAGTAGAAAGCTTAAAAATAAGGGTAATGCTGTCAATGTAACTTAAATGCGTAAAAGCTTAAAAACTGCAGCTTGCCAAAAAAGGGAAATAAGATTTTTGCTCTGTTTCATACAAGCATAACTGACTTTCATTATCGAGAAGAGTAAAACAATATCCTTTTCCTTGAGGATTATCTGAGCGAACAGCCGGTCGGTTATTGACCATTACATCAATTGCAGATCTATTAAAATCTCCTTCATAAGTTGTCACTGTATTATCTTCCCATAAAATTGCTCCGCTATAAACGCCTTGAGACATGGAACTATGCACTAGACAAATGCCAGACGGTTTTATTACTTCCTTTTTTTTGATAAAACTACAGGAATATATAAAGGCAGAATCAGAAGCATATACGGCAGGAGGGTCACTGAAAAACAGACAATTTAACCCTACTAAATATGAGACCATTAATAATAGTTTCTTATCCATGATTAAAACCACTCCGATCAACAATCTTTAACTAGCGGCAAAAATTCATATATTTGACTAGCCAATTATATTATTACCATATTTTAGGAACTCTATGTGATTGTACATTTTCTTGACTAACACTGCTTTAATTTTTATGGTTGGTATAGGTGATCAAGGGTTTCCATTGTAAGTTATTTGTTTCTAGGCTGTTAAGAGATTGATCGGTGATGATAGAATAAAGAACATCTGGATCTAAATCAGCACCATTTTCCCAATAAATTGTTCCCCAATCGGGATTAATTTTGACTGTTTTAAAAAAAGCTAATTCTTTGAGAGGTTCAAAAATGCCGACAAATTCAATAATTTCTTTAAGATCAATAATGCCATCTCGATCATCTTCAAATTTAAGATAAAGTTGATAATCATTGAGGGGTTTTACTTCAATAATGTCTTTTAACATGGTTTATTCTAATGGGGAAATCGGTTGTAAAGTTTGATTGAGTTTAGCAAGTTGCCAATTTTCCAGTAATTCTTGTTGATGAATAGCAGCCCATTCAATCACTAAACCAAGAATTCTCGGAGATAGTTGACCTCTTAAGATAGCTAGATTTTTAATGTCAATAATCGCTTTTTGCTGATTGTAGCGGACATGAAAATGAGGGGGTGAATGGTCATTGTAGTACATAGTGATAATAATTCCTAGAAAACGACTAATTTCTGGCATCTTAGATCAATAGAGTTAATGGAATAAATTGTGATTTAATCCTTGCTCAAGTATTGTTCAAGGGTTACATAGTCGCCTGATTGGTATTCATCCCGAACTTTTTGAAGTTCTGCGAGGGTTTCCTCGTCATCTTGATAGGAGGTTTCTTCAGCTTCAAAAATTTGTTGTTCTAATATTTCTAATAATTGTTTTTTTTGCGTTAAGTCAAGGGAGTTAATCACTTGAGTTAAAGATTCAAAAGTGATTTGAAGATTGATTGTGTTGATCATGAAAATTTTCCTATTTGGCTAAAAAGTTAAATCTTGAGAGGTTTTGTCTCATCTATCTGTCTCTCATTAAATACAACCATTATAACATTTATAGCGTCGCCGATGAATAATTAACAATGTCCGATGCGAATGCAGCCTAGCAGAATGTTCTGCGTAGCAGCCTCGAAGACTAGCGGGTTGGGATTGCTTCGGGGGAATTATGGTATTGGGACTAAATATGGTCTCTCAATCACCCCCTCGCAATGACAAGGACAGGTTTTATTTTTGTTATTTGGACGGTTTGCATTATTCACTCTCCTTGGTTTTATCGGGGTAAGTTAACAGAAAGCGATCGCTAATAGTCCCTTTAGTGGACTTTAGCTTTGGAGAAATGATCATCGCATTTTCCCAATCATCATCAAAAGGGAGCGCATCGGGATCAGACAAAGCATTAGCCTCGATTTCTGCATCACTCATCGATTTAACTCGCTCCCAATCGGTTAAATTATTAATATCTGGGGGATTATTTGTTATATTTATCCTTCCTAAAGCTAGTCTTTCCATAAGCTGTGGCCCGTGTCGAACTACAGTGATATACTAAGGTTGACTTGATCAATACTTTCTAGGGAGATTTGGCTATCAATTCCCAGAAAGTATCGGGGTTTAGGTTTTGCGTCCGAGAAAATTAATAATCCGGGGATTAATTTCTTTAGACCAATGTTCTTGGGGATAGTGTTTCGCTTCCGCAAGGGAGATTAATTCCACTCCTGATTTAGTGGCCAATTTTTCCACAGTGACAGAAGATAACCAAGGATCGCCCATTCCCCAGACAAAAAGGATAGGTTTTTCCAAGTTCTCTAAACCTGTCTCAATTTCTGCCATAGTTTTCGATAGGTTTAAATTGCGAATCGTGGCCAGTAAAGCGCGACCCACTGCCGAAGTTTTTAGATAAGGTTGACGGAAAATAGCCAGATCTGCATCACTAATCACAAAACCGCTACCAGTTTCTAAAGTACGATCGACTAATAAGGGATCTTGAGTCGCCATATCTCCGAGGAAAGGTAGGCCCCATTGTTTCATTATCCAGGGTAATTTGACATCCCTGGAGAGGGGAGTATTTAAAACGACCAAGCGCTCAATTTTATCGGGATTTTCTAGGGCGTATTGTAGGCCGACGGAGGCTAAAAAACCTTGCACAATTAACGAGATTTTCGGCAATTGGAGAGCTTGAATAAAATCGGCCAAGGCTTGACAAAAAGCACTAGGTGTGTAGGCGAATTCTCTGGCATCGGGTTTAGCGGATAAACCGGAACCGATCCAATCGGGGGCAATAGCATTAATGTTATATTCTTCTAAACTGGTTAATAATTCCCGCCAAATATAGCTATGGGCGGGTAAACCATGAAGTAGGATCACGGGGGTTGTATCTGGTTGTTGAGCGGGGTTAACCTGTCGATAAAACCACTTGAGAGAGCCGACTTCGAGAAAATTTTCTAAAATAGCCATGGTTAATGGGGGATTCATAATCAT
Source organism: Microcystis sp. M165S2 (assembly GCF_020245885.1). NCBI lineage: Bacteria > Bacillati > Cyanobacteriota > Cyanophyceae > Chroococcales > Microcystaceae > Microcystis > Microcystis sp. M165S2. Next base: position 3,033 of record NZ_JADBTZ010000191.1, read on the forward strand.
CGAAAATTTTGGGTCTGAAACCCCGTCGTTCTACGACGGCTTTACCGTTAAATACTAGCGCATTTACGGAATATATGCTAAAATGCTCCCCATGGAAAAAGCCTATTGGTTTCGATTTTACCCAACACCCGAACAAAAGTCGCTATTGCGGCGCACCTTGGGCTGTGTAAGATTAGTTTACAATAAAGCTCTCCATGTCAG
>NZ_JADBTZ010000192.1:0-3595 GCF_020245885.1 Microcystis sp. M165S2
AAGTGCCGACCCTTGGAGTGATTGGGGGGAAAATTCAGGGACTTTTTCCCTGAAAATTAGGTAATTGACCACCTGAAAATGGGTAAAACCCCAACCCCCAACCCCCAACCCCCACCGAAAAACTTTTTCAGCAGACCCTAACTAGCGATCGAGATTTTGGGTTTTTTGGGGAGTTCAAGAGCTTGGACCTGTACAATAAGGTTGTACAAGTATCCCCTAAAAATCATGTTAAGCAAAGAAACCACCTACTCTCAAACACAGTATTTTATCAACTGTAGATATCTCGGCGATGTCCAACCTTATGGATGGTAAGCCGCTTTGCTTCGGGTGCAAAAGAATAGATAACTCTATAGTCACCGACTCGAAGCTTGAAAAGACCACTCAAATTAGCACTTAAAGCTTGAGGACTAACATTTTCAAAATTATCCGACAACCAGCGAACTTTCCGCAAAATTCGCTCTTGAATGATAGGAGCGAGTGCTTCTAAATCAGCGATTGCTTCGCGGCTAAATTCTACAAAGTAAGCCATTACCAGTTTAATCCTAATTTTTTGGCTACTTCCTCGGCTGAAACCCCCTTTTCTCCTATTTCAGTCCGTCTTAGAGAGTCAAGAAGTTGTTGCTTAACTTCAGGTTTGACTTCTTTGTCTTGGTCAGGATCGAGTAAGATAGATTGGATGGTTTCGGCAACAGTTTCTTGAATGAGGAGCTTGAGTTCTTCAACGGTTAGCTCTTTAACTTGCATATTTTTAACTAGGAGAGAAGAATAAATAAACTACTCCTAATTTTGGCACTAAATTGGCTATTTGGCTCTTCTCGACTTTGTGTGATCATCAATGCTTTGTCTCGTTCCAAGGTAGAACCTCTGGAAATGCGTTGCCAAGGAGACCCTAGCAACGAGGTGATAGTTGTTTAATAAGCGAAAGGAAAAAATAAACCCCCTCAAGATTGAATGAAGGAGCATTTATGGTATTTTTAGAAGCAATTTAGCCTACTTTTGTGGTTTCTTTTTCGCTGGATTGGGATGACTTGGGTTTGCGCTTGAGGGTTGAAGCTGCGCCAGAGCCGAAGGTGATGATACTCGGACTGTTATTTTTTGTACTGTATATTTTTTGGTTATTTCCTTAGGATGTCTGAACAATTGACCCTCATTTTGGTAGAAAACTTCATAATCTGCTGCCAGTTCAAGACGTAACTGTTTCCATAAACTAATTCCTTCTTGTTTAAACTCCATTTCAGCTTGCTGATTAGGAAAATCTGATCAAGGTGGATAGTCTTGATTTAAAGTCTTATCGTAAGTATCCTGCCATGGGTTTAAACGTTGAATGGTTGCTTGACTTAATGGTAATTCTTCAGGAGCAATGTTATCAATTTCATCTACTCCCCAAAGTGGGTAACTTCCATAATCTGCCCAAAGTTTAATTCTGATTGCCATAATTATCATTCCTGAATAAGTTTGTTAATTAATCGAGCCGTAGGTTGGGTTGAGCTATCATTATTGCTCAGGTATTACCAATCGGCTCAAAAGGCGAAACCCAACAAAAATTGTGAAAATATTCCAGGAAGTTGTTGGGTTTCCTTGCGTCAACCCAACCTACGAATCTCTGATAGGTTTAAGTTTTATCGTTCAGTTCCTGACTTTAAGGAATATATTTTGATCGATCAATACCGTTATTATGTCGAACAATTTTATCAACAAAATAACGGTGAATGGTTGTTTAAAGCATTTGAATCAGAGAATGATGATTTAAGGTTGTATTTTGTAGATTTTCAAATCTCATTGCTGGATATTTATCAACGAATTGATTTTACTTTAACTGAAGAATAATGATTAAATCCCATCTCAATTAATTACCTTACTCCTCTTCTCTACTCATTAAAGTAGCGACTAAGAAATTCTTGGGGAGTAATGATGGGGATATTTTCAAAGTTATGTAATGTTAGTAAATCTAAATCTCCTGTAATAATAACTTCTGCTTGAATAACTATAGCACTCGCTAAAATAACAGCATCATCTGGATCTCTAAGTTGAGGAACTTCTAGTAGTCTGTCAACACAAGGTTGTATAAGTTCTTGAACGATAGTCATCAGGTATGCAGTTGTATATCCACAATATTGTTTTCGAGATTGGAGTTTGGGTCGTTCTAATGTATCTTCTATATCAGCTAAGATCTTTTGGGAGGCAAAGATTGTAATTCTTTGATTTTTAGCTAATTTAAGGATTTTACCCGGAACTCCTCCCCACAACAATCCTGAAATCCAAACATTGACATCTACAACAGCTTTCATGAGTTGGCCCGTCTAATTTGGCGAGCTTCTTCAATCATCTGGCTAATCTCAGCCAGAGTCGGTTGATTGGGGTCTGGTTCCATTGCTTCTAGTCGCTCAAAGAATTGCTCTAGATTGACTTTATCTTGATGAACTTTTTTGAGAATGATGGAGTCTTCCGTCAGGGAAATCATGTATTTATCTCCTGGGTTGAGGCGGGTTTGAACTTCAGGAGGAAGTTCGATGTTTCCTTCTCGATTGATTTCTATGAGTAGCTCTTTGGTCATCGGCTTCAAAATCAACTTTATTAGCTTTAGCTGTTAAACAGACTTTATAAATAATCTGATTAAGTTAATTATATATATTTTAGCGAATTTTTCAAGCTGGATTTGCTACCTTGTAATCTAATCTGGGAATTGATGATACTCGGCGATTCGCGCCTTGAGAGGTAATGTTTCTCCCTCTACATTTATACTACCCCAGGAGAGTCCTCCCACAGAATCAATACCACTGGCTACTTGACAACCGCCCCTGAACGGTTACACTAAAACTATGAGTGATTCGGAGAAAAAATATGTCATACTTCGATAACTGTTTTGACCACATTACTGATCCTGTCCAACGGAATTCTGTTCGTCAGCAATGGTTACAGATGGTTGACGGAGGTTTATCTGCTGCCGATGTTAGGATACTACTAGAGAAATACCCAGATTTTAGGGTTGCTATTAGTCAGTGGATTTCCGCAACACCTGAAAGTCTCGGTTTTAGTTATGATACAATGGACAGGTTAAAGGAGTTTGTTGCTACTTTGCCTGAGTTTAAAGATGTATTTGATAAGTATGTTTCTGAACTTGTTTCTTGGGAATGGGATCCGTTATCGTCAAAAAGAGACGATCTACGGCAGGAAATTAAAAAACTTGCCACAATATTTCCTCAGTTTAGACAAGTGGCTGAACAGCGTATAGAACATACAGAAAGTCTTATGAGACTAAGAGAAGAATACCAACGAGAAATCCAGCAAGAAATAGAAAGAGAAATGTTCACAGAGAAGTCACCAAATTATTTTAGTTCTCTTTGATGATACTTTAGAGCCGTAGGTTGGGTTGAGCTATCATTATTGCTCAGGTATTACCCATCGGCTCAAAAGGCGAAACCCAACAAAAATTGTGAAAATATTCCAGGAAGTTGTTGGGTTTCCTTGCGTCAACCCAACCTTGTATATTGAGAGAGGTGGTAGACCGTCCCAACCTTGGTCGGAAAAGACCGCTTCGTAGCAAGGGTCACCACCATAATCTCCCTGACAAAACTCGAACAGTCGCCGGGGTCGT
>NZ_JADBTZ010000193.1:0-7906 GCF_020245885.1 Microcystis sp. M165S2
AGACTTGGGAGAAGCTCTCCTGGACTTTGAAAATGAGGCAGATTTGCTCCACTGGCTGTCCCAAAACCATGACTGAACCAAGTACATCTTTCGACAGTCCCTGGAAAGATATTGTCGAAACTTATCTACCCGAATTTTTCGGACTCTTCGTTACTCTTTATGATAAATTAACAGACAAAATGCCCAGACAACCTACTTTTCACCAAAAAATTCCGAAAGTTTCTAAAGCCATAGCCTCTTCGTTATTGCTGAATTGCTGAATACTCCCGCAGTTTTATATTTTCTTTAGAGATGGGCTGTCCTAAAACCTGCTCAGAGCGGCCAAAAGTCAGAAAATAGAAATAAAGGTGCGATTGGAGAACTTAAGCAGCGATCGCACCCGTCAGCCGCCATTGGAGAAAGATAAAGTTATGGCAGATAACTACAGAAGTCGCATTGTTACCCAAGGTACCCAACGCAGTCCCAATCGGGCCATGTTAAGAGCGGTAGGTTTTGGGGATGAGGACTTTAGCAAACCAATCATCGGCATCGCTAACGGATTTAGCACCATTACCCCCTGTAACATGGGAATTAATGATTTAGCAATGCGTGCCGAAGCAGGAACCAGATTAGCGGGGGGAATGCCGCAACTTTTCGGGACTATCACCATTAGTGACGGGATTTCCATGGGAACAGAAGGGATGAAATATTCTCTCGTTTCTAGGGAAGTAATCGCCGATTCCATTGAAACCGTCTGTAATGGTCAAAGTCTCGATGGAGTCCTCGCTATCGGGGGTTGTGACAAAAATATGCCGGGGGCAATGATTGCCATGGCCCGGATGAATATTCCCGCTATTTTCGTCTATGGTGGCACAATTAAACCGGGGCGCTACAAAGATTGCGATTTAACCGTGGTCAGTTCCTTTGAAGCCGTGGGACAGTACAGCGCCGGTAAAATCAGTGAAGAAGACCTCATCGGAATCGAACGCAACGCTTGCCCCGGTGCTGGTTCCTGTGGTGGAATGTTTACTGCTAATACCATGTCTTCGGTTTTTGAAGCCATGGGCATGAGTTTACCCTATTCCTCGACCATGGCCGCCGAAGATGCGGAAAAAGCCGATAGTACTGAAGAATCGGCCAAGGTTTTAGTCGAGGCGATTAGAAAACAGATTCTACCTAGCCAAATTTTGACCCGTAAAGCCTTTGAAAACGCTATTTCGGTAATTATGGCGGTGGGAGGTTCCACTAACGCTGTCCTGCACCTTTTAGCCATTTCCCGCACCATCGGGGTAGAATTATCGATCGATGATTTTGAAACTATCCGGCAGCGTGTACCGGTTATCTGCGATCTTAAACCCTCCGGGCGTTACGTTACCGTGGATCTACATAAAGCCGGCGGTATTCCCCAAGTGATGAAAATTCTGCTGGTTAATGGTTTACTGCACGGGGATGCTCTCATCATTAGCGGTCAGACTATCGCCGAGATTTTAGCCGATATTCCCGACCAACCGCCGTCAGGCCAAGATGTTATCCGTCCTTTTAGCAATCCTGTCTATAAAGAGGGTCATTTAGCCATTTTGAAGGGAAATCTGGCCACGGAGGGGTCTGTGGCCAAAATTAGCGGCGTGAAAACTCCGGTAATCACCGGACCCGCGCGGGTGTTTGAGTCGGAAGAAACCTGTTTAGAGGCAATTTTAGCCGGAAAAATTAAAGCCGGGGATGTGGTGGTTGTCCGTTACGAGGGACCAGTAGGCGGACCGGGTATGCGGGAAATGTTGGCCCCCACTTCGGCAATTATCGGCGCCGGTTTAGGGGATTCCGTGGGATTAATTACCGATGGTCGTTTTTCCGGGGGAACCTACGGTCTGGTGGTCGGTCACGTCGCTCCAGAAGCGGCAGTGGGTGGTACAATTGCTCTAGTCGAGGAAGGGGATCAAATTACTATTGATGCTCGTCAGCGTCTCTTGAGTTTAAATGTATCTGAGGAAGAATTAGTCCGTCGTCGTAACCATTGGCAACCGCACCCCCCACGCTATAAAACGGGAATTCTCGGCAAATTCGCTAAGTTAGTCTCCTCTAGCAGTCTCGGTGCTTTAACGGATCTGAATCTGTTCTAAAAGTGTCAAAGCAACTGGCGATCAATTGCGATCGCCGTTTCTCTCACTGCTCACTTAACACTCTCACTGATAACTGATAAGACTGACGGATGCAATTGTTAGAGATTGATGACTATGACCTATCTATTTACTGTCTATCGAGCGCTCGAATGCCGTCCAGATACCTATCGGGACTGGTATGACCAAGGCAATATTTTAAGAGAAAGAATGGACTATTTTGGAGCCTTAATCAGCTACGAAAAAGCCTTAGAATATTATCCAGATGATTATTGGGCATGGTACAAAAGGGGTATGATACTAGAAGACTTGGGAATGTATGAAGAAGCCGCTCAAAGTTATGCTAACGCCGCACAGGTAAAGGATGATAACTATTGGGCTTGGTACGATCAAGGTTGTGTTTATCTACAAGAATTAAAGGACTACGAAAAAGCGATCGCTTGTTTTCAACGAGCCTTAAGTCATAGTCCGGGGGACTATTGGGCAGCCTACCGGCAAGGGGAGGCCTATCGATTGCTGAAAAATTACGAACGCGCTATTACTTCCTATGATCTGGCCCTAGGGGCGCGATCCCGGGATTATTGGGCCTGGTATCGTCGCGGCGACGCTTTCCGGGATTGGGGCAATCCCCAAGAGGCTTTATTTAATTATCGTACCGCCCTCGATATCCGACCGCAAGATTACTGGTCCTGGTATCAACAGGGTGTGATCCTACAGGAATTACAGCGTTTAACAGAAGCGATCGCCTGTTATGAAGAATCGTTAAAAATCGATCGAGATGATCGCTATGCGTGGTATAATTCCGCCTGCTGTTATGCAGCCCTCGGTCAACAACAAAAAGCGATCGACTGTTTACGGGAAGCTCTAGACATAGAACCGGATATTTGCGGCGAATTAGCGCGTAATAACTTTGTTTTCGATGGTTTAAGGCAAAATGAAACCTTTAATGACCTCTTGAGTTGCTATTCCCCCAGCTAAAATCCTTTTGACTCGATCGCCTCGATTCAGTACCTAGGGTTTGCTGAAAAGGTTTTTTGTGGGGTGTGGGGTTTTAGGCATTTTCAGGGAAAAAGTGCCTAAAATTTCCCCCCGATTGCTCCAATATCTGGCACTTTTTTGACGGCAAAAAAGCCTAAAGATATTAGCCAACAAGGTTTTAAGATTTATTTAGCCAGTCTGGATTAGCTACAATTGCAATTAGAGACAAATTATTGAGAATCTTATGCGAGAACTAGACAGAGACAAAACCATCGAACAACTGAACGAAATCATGGAATTTGAACTAGCGGGAGTTGTCCGTTACACCCACTATTCCCTGATGGTGACAGGGCCCCATCGCATCCCCATCGTCCAATTTTTCCAGACTCAGGCCACGGAGTCCCTCACCCACGCGCAACAAGTTGGGGAAATTCTCACCGGTTTAGAAGGTCATCCTAGCTTAAAAATTGCCCCCATCGAGGAAAGCTATGAACATAATATCAAAGCAATCTTGAGTGAGAGCCTCAATCATGAGAAAAAATCCCTTGATTTGTACAAAGCACTCCTAGAAACCGTCGAAGATGCCAGTATTTACCTGGAAGAATTCGCTCGCGGTATGATCGGACAAGAAGAATTACACAATCTGGAAATTCGCAAGATGCTGCGGGATTTTGCTTAAGCTAGGATCAAAGTTAGAGTTTATCGACTAGCTTATGAATCTCAGTTCCGCTTTACCCACTTTTATTATCACTCTCCGGGAAGGTTTCGAGGCCGCTTTAGTGGTGGGAATTGTCCTCGCTTGTTTACAAAAATCGGGTCGATCGCAACTTAACTCATGGGTGTATCGTGGTATTGGTGCAGGAGTAGTCGCTAGTGTTTTGGTCGGTATTTTGCTAGGGGGAATCCTTTTTCAAGTGGATGCCTCTCCTAGTCCATTTGTACCAATGCTCAAGGAATTACTGGCCGCCACTTTTGGACTGATTGCCGTTTTGATGTTGAGTTGGATGTTAATTTGGATGACTCAACAGGCCAAATCTTTGAAATCTGAGGTAGAAAATGCGGTAAAAGCGGGTTTAAAATCGGAAAATGGGGCAGGAAAAGCGATTTTTCTGCTCGTTTTTATCGCTGTCTTGCGGGAGGGATTTGAAACAGTTCTCTTTATCCTAGCCCAATTCCAAAAAGATTGGCAGCTACAAACCTTCGGTGCGATAGCGGGGTTAAGTGTCGCGACTTTGTTGGGAATTCTCCTATTTGCAGGGGGAGTAAAAATTAATATCCGTCTCTTTTTCCAAATTATGGGGACTTTCCTACTCTTAATCGTTGCGGGATTACTCATCGGTGTTTTGAAACATATCGACGCTGGAATCAGTCTTTTAACTGAAATTGACCCTTTTTATCAAAGTTTCTGTCCTTCTCTCCCCTCCTCCTGTCTTCTAGGTTTTCAGGTTTGGGACGGTTCCCAAATTTTGAGCGATCGCACTTTCCCCGGACTCCTCCTCAAATCCCTGTTTGGTTATCGTCAAAACCTCTATATTAGTCAAATTGTTGCTTATATCCTCTTTTTACTGCTTATCGGTGGCCTCTATTTCCAAAGCTTACGACAACGTCCTCAAACAGTGATCAGTAAACAGTAATCAGTGATCAGTAAACAGTAATCAGTAAACAGTGAAAAGATGGCAAGAAACTGCTATTTAGGGTTTGCTGAATAAAGCTAAAAACCTTGTTGGGTAATACTTTTAGACCTTTTGGAACTTAAAAATTACTGGATATGGCAGTGATCGGGGGGAAATTTAGGCACTTTTTCCCTGAAAATTAGGTAATTGGCCACCTCAAAACTGGTAAAACCCCACACCCCACACCCCACACCCCACACCCTACCCCCAGGGAAAACTTTTTGCCGCAAACCCTATTTAATACTGCTCACTTAACACATACTGCACACTTAAAACTCAAATCTGATAACTGATAACTTACCCACTGATAACTTACCCACTGATAACTTACCCACTGATAACTGATAACTGATTATGACTACTTGGCAATGTGACGGTATCCCTAAAGATGGTAAACCTTATACGCAAGCGATTGCGGGAGGTCATGAACCCTGCGAAAATACTACTCCTGATTGTCCTATCTGTGGCCTGCCTAGGGAAGCGATGGATCCCGTAACAACGACGGTTAAAACCACGGTTGTGGTCTCCCCGGGTGCTACAACTAGAGTTGGCCAAAAATCTAACTGGTTACTTCCCTTCGCTTTGATAATTACCGCTTTAACCGCAGGTTTAGGGGGTTGGAGTCTATTGCAAATGCTGATTCCCAAACCCGGTACTCTCGAAGTCGTCCCAGAAAAAACCCCAAACAAGCAACCCAAGACAACTTTTGTGAGTAATACGGCTAAAAATCCCGATTTATTTAGCCAAGGCGAGAAAATACTGCTTAATTTCACTCCTAACAAAGAAAAAGGCGCAGCGGCCTTTAAAAAGGAAGATTGGGCAAATGCGATCGCAGCTTACCAACCAGCAGCCACTCCCCAAGCAAACGACCCGGAGGGCAAAATCTATTACAATAACGCCAAAGCTAGACAAAAAGGTAATCAAAATACTATAGCCGTCGTTGTCCCCATCGCTAACGACCCCAACAGTGCCAAGGAAATTCTCCGAGGTGTGGCCAGGTATCAAGAGGAGTTTAATAATTCTAATCCGGGTAATCCTTTGGAAATAGTCATCGCTAATGATGGCGGTGGGCTACAATCAAAAGCGATAGCCGATGATCTGATTCAATCCGGTCAGGTTTTGGCAGTTATGGGCCACGGAATCGATCCTTTTAGTCAAAAAGCGATTGAAAGTTACGAAAAAGAAGGATTAGCGATTCTTTCTCCCCTGACTACCAGTGTTAGTCAAACGGGAAAATCAACCCTGAAAACTATTCCCCTTGAGGATAAATCTCAGGAAGTTTTGGGTAGTTATCTGGAAGCGGTGGCCAAAACTTTGGCTAATTATGCTAGTAAGCAAGAGAATTCTCCGTCAGTGGTTCTTTTTTATAATTCCGATAGTCCCTATAGTCAAAAATTAAGGGATTCCTTTGCTAAAGCGATAAAAGAACCGGGAGGCAAGATAGTTAAGGAAATAGACACAACTAAAGCCAATTTTAACGCTAAAACCGCCATAGATCAGGCCAAAAAAGCCGGCGCTAGGGTGGTATTTTTGGCCCTGAGTAAAGATGGCGATCGCATAAATCAAGCCGGGGCTATTTCCCAAGAATCGTCAGGAATGCTCTTATTAGGCGGAAATGAACTTTATACACCCGATATACTTATTCAAGGAGCAGATAGCATCGACGGATTAGTTCTAGCAGTGCCTTGGAGTTTCCAAGCAACGGATCCTTTTGCCAAAGATGCGCTGAAAAGTTGGCGCGGTCGCGTCAGTTGGCGTACTGCTACCGCCTACGATACCATGAAAGTATTAGGAGAAGCGATCGCTAAAAGTTCTGACCGTGCTACTGTAGTCGAAACTTTAAATCGAGGAATCACCTTGCAGGGAAGCACCACGGATTTTAACATTTTTAATCAAGTTCCCCTGGTGCGCGCTAATCGCGGAAATGAGGGGCCAAAGGGTTCTCAATATCAGTTCGATCCTATCTAAAATAGACAATGTGATGTCGAGGAGTAGAATCAAGTCTAATTTTATGAAGAATATCTTACCCATCCTAGCTTTATTAATGTCCGTGTCGGGAATTGCCGTGTCTTTGGGACGGGAGGAAGTCCGATGTCATCTCGGTTTAGAATCGGCAGCCTGTCCCCAGGAAGAACGAAACATCAGTGAAGACACCCCCCCAGATACCCCCGCAACTACCCCCGCAACTACCCCCGCAACTACCCCAGAATCTCCCCGGATAGAAGAAACTCCCGCGGAAACAACCCGTAATAGCGAAGCTTCCCCCGAAGTTTCCCCGTCTCCTGAAAGCGAAACTCCAGTGGAATTCACTCCCATCCCGGAAAATAACCCCAGTCCAGAAGTAACCCCCGAAAATCCCCCCACCTCAGAAACCAAAGCGGTGGAAAAAACTCCAGATGCAGAAAAAAGTCCCGATGTCAATCCATCTAAAGAGGGAGAAACTGAAAGTATTCCCTTAGAAGTTATTCCCCCTGAACAGTAAAATCGGACAAAATCAATTTCTTGGTTAGGATAGGCACTCATGCAAGAGGTAGTTAGGGTTTGCTGAATAAATCTAAAAACCTTGTTGGGTAAAACTTTTAGACTTTTTCGAAATCAAAAAGTACCAGATATGGGAGTGATCAGGGGGAAAATTCAGGGACTTTTTCCCTAAAAATTAGGTAATTGACCCCCTCAAAATCGGTAAAACCCTACACCCCACACCCCACACCCTACCCCCACCAACAAACTTTTTGCCGCAAACCCTAATTAACTTCTAACCCCGGAATGCTTAACTGTTCAGTTTTTGGCTGTGTTTCCCCCAGATAATCCCCTTGCAACATATTAATTAAACAGCCACCAAGATGATAGGCCATATTAACAGGAACCGCATTACCAATCTGTCGATATTGAGAGGTTAAATTACCGGTAAATTGCCAATCATCGGGGAAGGACTGCACTCGTGCATATTCTCTCACAGTCAAAGGACGAGTTTCTTGGGGATGGCATCTTTCTGTTTGGGTTTGTGCCGGACTACAGGTAATAGTTAGGGTTTGCTGAATAAAGCTAAAAACCTTACAGGAAAAGGCTTTTAGCTAGATTGAGAGTCGCTCAGGTGCCCCTGAATCTGCTAAAATTACTCAAAACCCTTGCATCTTCTCTCCTTAGTACCAATGTATCGCA
>NZ_JADBTZ010000194.1:0-15486 GCF_020245885.1 Microcystis sp. M165S2
AAATCCTTATCTGGCAAGAGATTTAATTGATTAGTTCGCTCTAGATCAAAAACAATTGACAAAAATCGCTAAATGCCTTTCTATATAAGGGTTACATCCCTTATAACCCCCGTCCATTGCATAACACAAACCGAAGAGCCTCCCTTAAATAGCCTAGAATCCAACCAAGCAAAAAGCTTTGATTATTTTCTGCTAAAATATCATAACTACTCTAGAAGACCCTTAAAACTCAAATCTGATAACTGATAACTGATAACCGATAACTGATAACTGATAACTGATAACTGATAACTGATAACTGATGATGTATTGGTATAATGGCGAATTAATCGAGGATGAGCGAATAAGTCTGGGTATTGATGACGTGGGGTTGCTTTATGGAGCCACAATATTTACTACCCTGCGTATCTATCAACAAAGCTTAGATCATCCTCTAACCCATTGGCAAGAGCATCTCGAACGTTTGCACTCTAGTTTACAAGTTTTCCACTGGCCCGCTCCCGATTGGCAGCGAATTCGCCAAGGAGCCGAAAAATTATCCCTATTGTATCCTGTCCTGAGAATTACAATTTTTCCCGATGGTAGGGAGTGGATTAAAGGCAGATTTTTACCCGAAGATTTAAACCTTAGACAAGAGCGGGGAATTATTGGGTGGGTAATAGATAATCCCGCTTGGCAACGGGTTTTAGGAGAACATAAAACTGGTAATTATTTAACCCCTTGGTTAGCGTCACAAACTGCTCAAAAAAAAGGAGCAAAAGAGGCGATATTAGTTGATCGAGTCGGGAATTGGTTAGAAACTAGCACGGGCAATTTATGGGGATGGAAAGATAATTGCTGGTACAGTCCCCTGCTTACTGCTGATATTTTACCCGGGATCGGGCGCTCGGCTTTGATCGGCTGGTTAAAAAAACAAAATATTTCCCTGCAAGAAAATCTCTGGACTCCTGAATTTGTCAGGACTTTACAAGGAATTGCTTATAGTAATTCTCTGGTGGAAATTATCCCTTTTAATTCTATTCTTGGCTGTGATCTAGAGATAAATACAGCTATTTATCGGCAAGTTTTACCGGATTTACAGCAATATTTTTCCAGTCAATTAGAGAATAAATAAAGGTGTGTTACTAGAGGCTAACACACCTAAAATCTGGAAATAATACCGCTCAAGCTTTAAAATTCTCGCTCGGAATTAGCCTCACTATCGCGTTTAGAACCGAGTAAATCTAGTTGATCGACGAGAATCACCGGTTTAGAACGAGCTAATCCCGTGTTTTTATCATTCCAAGTATCCATTTTTAAAGAACCTTTAATCCCGATTAAACCGCCTTTTTTCACATAATTAGCGGCCACCTCCGCCGTTTTGCCCCAAATTTCCAGATCGAACCAATCCGGCTGATCGCTATTTTTAGAGCGACGATTAACCGCTAAAGTGAAAGTACATAAAACCTTACCCGACTCGAAATACTTGGTTTCCGGGTCTCTCCCCGCTCGTCCCACCAAATGAACCAGATTTAAACTCATGGTCTTAAATCCTCAATTTAGTACAATAGTATGTTTATTTTAGCCCGAAACCCTGACTTTGACCGGTGGGCAGCCAGAAAATTAGGCCGAAGACTTGCGTAAATCTGGAGAGAAAGAAGCGATAATTAACTAGACTTGAGAAACAAAACGTAATAAAATCCAAGTCGATTCGATCGAAAATCTAGCTATAGCAAGCAACGTTGTTATCAGAACAGGAGTGAAAACAAGTGGGTTTTTTTAGAGGTCTAGCCTTATCAAGGGACATAGGTATAGACTTGGGGACAGCAAACACCCTCGTTTATGTATCAGGGAAAGGCATCGTTTTAGAGGAACCATCGGTAGTGGCGATCGATCAAGATCGTAACCCGATCGCTGTCGGGGAGGAGGCCAAAAAAATGCTCGGTCGGACTCCGGGCCATGTCACCGCTCTGCGACCCCTGCGCGATGGGGTAATCGCCGATTTTTACAGTTGCGAGATCATGTTAGCGGAATTCATCAAACGAGCGCTCGATGGCACGATTGGCAATCCCCGCATGGTAATCGGTGTTCCCAGTGGGATTACCGGAGTAGAAAGACGTGCGGTGGTGGATGCGGCCAAAAATGCCGGCTCGCGAGAAGTGGGGTTAATTGATGAACCGGTTGCTGCGGCCTTGGGTGCCGGTTTACCCGTCTCGGAAGCGACGGGAAATATGATCATCGATATCGGTGGTGGCACGACGGAAGTGGCGATTCTCAGTCTTAATGGGACGGTGATCAGCGAATCGGTGCGCGTCGCTGGGGATGAACTCACGGAAGCAATTATCGCTTATCTGAAAAAAGTCCATAACCTAATTATCGGGGAACGCACGGCCGAAGATATTAAAATTCGCCTTGGTTCAGCTTATCCCTCCCCCGGAGATGAATTTCCTCCTCTGGAAGTGCGGGGATTGCATCTCATGTCCGGTTTACCCCGCACCGTGACGATAAAAGCGGAAGAAGTGCGGGAAAGTATGGATGAGCCACTTTCCGTGATCGTTGATGCGATCAAACGTACCCTAGAAAAAACTCCCCCCGAATTAGCGGCCGATATTATCGATCGCGGCATCATGTTAGCGGGAGGGGGTGCTTTATTACGGGGACTCGATCGCCTAGTCAGTCACGAAACCGGTATCGTTACCCATATCGCTGAAGATCCCCTGCACTGTGTTGTCAAAGGCACGGGAGAAGTGTTAAAAAATCAGAAACTCTTTGAGCGGATCGTTAATGAAACAACTCGCAATGTCTAAAGGTCACTAGGATCGGTTAGCCGTTAGCTATCAGCAGCGGAAAAATACACGGATTCTCACTCTACACAGCCAAGAGGTTTAAAATCGCTCATGTATTCAGCACGACGAAAATGGACACAGCAGGGATGGCGACTTTTTCTGCTCGCTGCCGCTTTGGGGGTGGCTTGGTACATTCGTACCTATCAAAGTGGGGCGATTTTAGAATTGTATGGTTTATTAACCCGCCCTTTTCAGGGAGAGGAAACTAATCTGCAAGAGCAACTTCTGGCCGATCAACGGGTGCGAGAATTACAAAATCGTTTAAGTGAAGTCGAATATCAAAATCAACAATTAAAAAAACAGCTTGGTTATTATCAAACCCAGAAAAAACCCCTGATTTCTGCCCCAATTATTGGCCGCAGCGCTGATGATTGGTGGCAACAGGTAATTATCGGTCGGGGTAGCACCGATGGTGTGGAAGTGGGTGCTTCGGTGACGGGAATTGGCGGTTTAGTGGGACGGATTACGGAAGTTACTCCCCACACCAGCAAAGTTTTATTGGTCAGTAATTCCCAAAGTCGCATCGGAGCAACGGTGAATCGTAGTCGGGCCATGGGTTTAATTCAAGGTCAGGATTCCCAAGTCGCCACCCTGCGCTTTTTTGAAAAAGCTCCCGATGTGAAACCGGGAGATGTGGTGACAACTTCGGCTTTTAGTAGTCTTTTTTCGCCAGGTTTGCCCATCGGTCGCATAATTTCCCTTAATTTACAGGAAAATCCCGCCCCCACCGCCAAAATTGAATTTACCGCCACCGTGGACAATCTCGAATGGGTCTTCGTTCACCCGCAACCCCAGCAGTGAGAGGGGGAATTATGCTGAAATTAAGCCGTTTATCAGCCCGTTCTCGTTTTATACTGAATATTTTAGTCACTGTCGCTTCACTGCTTCTCTGTACCTTTCTTTCCTTAATGCGGCTGCCCGGTATGGAGATTTTAGGCATCGCTCCCAATTGGTTACTGATTTGGTTGGTTAGTTGGAGTCTCAATCGCTCTTGTCTCGATAGTGTGGTGGCCGGATTAGCGCTCGGCACTATTCAAGATAGTCTTACCTCTAATTATCCTTCCCATATCATGGTTTTTGGTCTCATCGGTTTCCTCACTTCCCGTTTACACCGACAACGTTATGTTAAAGAAGAATTGATCGCCGTGGTCTTAATTGTCTTTGTTATGACTTTAATCGCCGATGGTGCGATCGCTTTTCAATACTATCTACAAGGAGGCAAAAATCTCCCTGATCTTTGGCTCGATTATCAACGCCTTGGCCTCACTTCTGCTCTGCTTAGTAGTCTCTGGACTCCCCTCGTCTATTATCCCCTCCAGCAATGGTGGCGACAATTTAGTGATCTTTAGGGGATAGGGGATAGGGGTTAGGGGATGGGGAGATGGGGAAATGGGGGTAAAACCCTAAAACCCCAACACCCTACACCCAACACCCAACCCCCTACACCCTACACCCTCACCCTCACCCGCTCAACTAACATGAAATACAAACAAAAACTTAGTCAATTTTTTCATAATCTTGCTAATAAATTAGAGAATTCCGAGCAACCCCCTAAAGTCGCTCCTATCGACTCCGAATCTGCGCCAGTTGCGGGGGAAAAGCCAGTAGAAGCCGCTTCCGAAGAAAAAAAGGTTAATTTAGTCTCCCGAACCAGTAGCAAGGCTCTAGAGACGTTAAAACCCTTAAAAAACAAATTTACTACCCTGATCGACAATTCCCCCTTACCGCAATGGCGACAACATCCCCGCTTTGGGTTGTACTTGGGATTGGGATTAGGCGTAACTGGGGGCATTTTAGGGGTAGGTTGGGGCATTTATCGCCTTGAAACCTCTCTACCGCAAAATATCGCCGATATACAAACCTATGCTCGTCCCGGCACCCTAACCATTCAAGCCGCTAATGGGGAAATCCTCAAGCAAAATGGCCCTAGCACTTACGAAACCGTGAAAATTGCCCAAGTTCCCCAACTGGTACAGGAGGCCTTTATCGCTAGTGAAGACCGCCGGTTTCGCGAACACGGGGGAGTTGATGGCCAGGGTATTGCTCGCGCTCTCTTTTCTAACCTGAGAGCCGGGGGAGTGGTGGAAGGAGGCAGCACCATCACCCAGCAATTGGCTCGGATTGTCTTTTTATCCCAAGAAAAGAGCTTTGATCGCAAATTACGGGAAATGCGTATCGCTCAGAAAATAGAAGATAAATATACAAAAGACCAGATTTTAGAGCGTTATTTTCACCTAGTTTATCTCGGTTCCGGGGCCTACGGTCTTGCCGATGCCGCTTGGTTATATTTCAGTAAACCCGTCGATAAATTAACTCTAGCCGAAGCTGCCACCCTTGCAGGGATTGTTCCCGCTCCTAGTCTCTATTCTCCCCTCGAAAACCCTAAATCTGCCCTAGAACGGCGTAATATCGTCCTCAAAACTATGGCCGAGGTGGGATTTATTACTAACGCTCAAGCAGAACTGGCGATCGCATTTCCCCTAGGCATTAAAACCAGTCCCCTAAAACGTCTGCAACGGCAAGCGGCCTATTTTACCGATTATGTGGAAAAAGAACTGCCGCAACTGGTTCCCGCTAAAACCCTAGAAGCGGGGGGATTGGTGGTAAAAACTACCCTTAATCCTCGTTGGCAAAGCGAAGGGGAGGAAGTGGTAGAAAGAGCGGTTTCTCGTTATGGCAAGTGGCAGAACTTCCAACAGGCGGCTTTAGTGGCAATTGACCCCAAAAATGGACAAATTAAGGCCATGGTCGGGGGAATTGACCACGATAAGAATCAATTCAATCGGGTGACACAGGCAAAACGTCAGCCAGGATCTACTTTTAAGCCTTTTGTCTATGCGGCGGCGATTGCGGCGGGGAAATCCCCCTATTCTAATTATAAAGATGCACAGTATGTGGTGGATGGTTATAAACCAGAAAACTACGGCGATAAGTATAGCGGCCGCGAGGTGTCCATGCGCGATGCTTTGACTTCTTCCCTGAATGTGGTGGCAGTTCAGGTGTTAGTGGCTGTGGGTTGGAATCCGGTGATTAAATTAGCTCAAGATCTGGGTATCCAGTCGAAACTTTTACCCACTTATTCTTTGGCTTTGGGTGCTTCGGAAGTCAATCTTTTAGAATTGACTAGCGCCTACGGAACCTTTGCTAATAATGGTGTGCATCAACCAGTTTACGGTATTAATCAGGTACTCGATCGCCATGGTAAAGTAATTTATCAAGCCAATTTTAAACCGAAAACTGCTCTCAATCAAAACACGGCGGCGACGATGACTTGGATGCTGCAGGATGTGGTTAATTCGGGAACGGGAACCCCCGCACAAATTGGTCGTCCGGTGGCAGGAAAAACCGGCACTTCTGACAAGGCTCGCGACCTTTGGTTCGTCGGTTATATTCCCCAATTAGTCACGGGAATTTGGCTCGGTAATGACAATAATAAACCCACCAATGGAGCCAGTACCATGTCCGCTTGGATGTGGCGACAATTTATGTTAGAAGCAATTAAGGATATTCCCTATCAAGGTTTCCCAGAACCGAATTTAGGCAAACGTCCAGTGACAGTAAAAGCGGAACCAATTAAACCCCGACGTACCTACTTTACCCAAACTACTAACAATCGTTTAGCCAGCAGCGATGAGGGTTCCCCCACCGAAGGACCCATCCGCAGACGGCGACGGGTTCGGGTAAGTCACGAGCAAACTATCGTTCGTTCTAATACTAGCGAACCCAGCCAACGCCGTTCTAGTCGTCGGCGTACTACCGTCGCTCCTACCAGCGCCGCTGCTCCTAGTCCTGAAAATACGGCCCCCCCGGCAGCAGCCGAACCGATTACCGTTCCCGTCACTGTGGCAGCTCCCGAAACTCGTTCGGTTCCCCTACAGGTAACTCCTCCCCCCGATGTGACTCCTCCTGCACCCCCAGCAGAAAGACGCTGAATCGGCAAAAAAACCCCGCAAATCCTGCGGGGGTTACAGTTCCACAACTGCTCGGTAAAATCTTGGAAAAAAATCGGATTTTTGGCGGCGAAACTGGGTAAATTGGCCGAAAGCTTGCCGCTATAATAACTAAAAAGCCTGTTTAATGCCGATGACCAGTCTTATTTCCCCCACTACCGTCTCCTCAACCCGTTTAAGTCTCAGCTATCAAGTGGCTATGCCGGAACCGACTTCACACCTCTTTGAAGTTACTCTACAGATTACTGGTTGGCAAGCACCGATTTTAAACCTAAAAATGCCGGTTTGGACTCCCGGTTCCTATCTAGTGCGGGAATACTCCCGTTTAGTCCAAGATTTTCAAGCTGTTAACCTCAACAGTCGCAAAGTTGCTAAAAATCACTGGCAGATTGACACCGGTAATAGTTCAGAAATAACGGTCAAATATCGCGTTTTTGCCCACGATTTAACCGTCAGAACCAACCATCTCGATGATACTCACGGTTACTTCAACGGGGCCGCTTTATTTTTCTATATCCCCGATTATCAAAAACATCCCCTCACCCTGACAATTATCCCCCCCCATGGCGATTGGCGCGTTACCACTACCTTAAAATCTTTATCCGGACAGAAAAACACTTTTCACGTTCCCGATTTTGATACCCTGGTGGACAGTCCTGTGGAGGTGGGTATTCATCAGTTATACGATTTTGTCGTCGAGGGAAAACCCCATCAATTAGCTATCTGGGGACGGGGAAACGCCAATCCTAGTCAAATTATCGCCGATACCACTAAAATTATTCAAACCGAGTCGGCTATGTTCGGTGGACTCCCTTATGATAATTATCTCTTTTTGCTACATCTTTCGGCGGCTGGTTACGGGGGACTAGAACATAAAAATTCCTGTACCCTTAACTATGCGCGTTTGGGATTACGAGATAAGGATAAATATAATCGTTTTCTGCAATTAGTCGCCCATGAGTTCTTTCATCTCTGGAATATCAAGCGTATTCGCCCAAAAGCTTTAGAAAGCTTCGATTATGACGCAGAGAATTATACTTCTTCCCTCTGGTTTGCCGAAGGAACCACCAGTTATTACGATATGATAATCCCTCTACGGGCAGGAATATACGATAGTAAGACTTTTTTAGAGCTTTTAAGCAAGGAAATCACCCGTTATCTCAATATACCCGGTCGTCTTGTCCAACCGCTAGGCGAATCTAGTTTCGATGCCTGGATAAAACTCTATCGACGGGATAGCAATAGCGATAATAGTCAAATTTCCTACTATCTCAAGGGGGAATTATTGTCGCTGCTTCTCGATTTACTAATTCGCACCCACACCGATAACCGTCGTTGCCTCGATGATGTTTTACGCTCGATGTGGCAACATTTCGGTAAAGAGGAGATTGGTTATACCGATGGGGAATTGCAAGCAATTCTCGAATCTGCCGCAGGGGTGGATTTAAGCGACTTCTACCGCCGTTATATCGACGGTTTGGCAGAATTACCCTTTAATGAATATCTTGAACCTTTTGGACTCTATCTGCGGGGTGTTGGCAATGGGGAGACGATACCTCATCTGGGAATGCGGGTACAGAGTGAAGCGGGTAAAGAAATGATTAAATTTGTCGAGATGGGTTCCCCTTGTCAAAAAGCGGGAATTAATGCTGATGATGAGTTATTAGCCATCGATGGATTGCGGGTGACGGCGGAACAGTTAAACGAAAGATTAAAAGACTACCGCGCAGGTGATATTATTCAGATAACAGTCTTTCATCTCGATGAATTGCGAACCCTTGCTGTTCCACTGGCCACCCCGCAGACGATTCGCTATGAAATTATCAGGGTAGAAAATCCTTCTAATAGCCAGAAACAAAATTTTTCCGCATGGGTAAATCCCGTTTAGTTCTTGGTTAAATCAACAAAAAAATGTCTATTACCGCCGAAATTACTTTCCTTCCTCTCGCCTATTTTGAGAATAAATTTATCCCTTTCAGTGAGGCAAAATTATCCATTGCTACCCACGCACTACACTACGGAACTGCCGCTTTTGGGGGTTTACGAGGTACTCCCGACCCTAGCAATCCCGGACAGATATTATTATTTAGATTAGACCGTCATTCTCAGCGTTTAAGTCAAAGTGCTAAGTTTCTTAATTACGAGATTACTGCCGATAAAATCTATCAAATAATTATCGATTTTGTGAAAAAGAATCAGTGTCATCGACCTTTTTATATTCGTCCCCTTGTCTATAGTTCGGGGTTGGGAATTGCTCCGCGATTGCATGGTATCGAGAAGGATTTTCTAGTCTATGGTCTAGAAATGGATGATTATTTAGCAGCCGATGGGGTTAACTGTCGGATTAGTTCTTGGTATCGTCAGGAGGATAGAAGTTTCCCGTTGCGAGGTAAAATTAGCGCCGCTTATATCACTTCTGCTTTAGCAAAAACGGAAGCGGTAGAATCGGGGTTTGATGAGGCAATTTTGATGAATTCTCAGGGTAAAGTCTGTGAAGCGACGGGAATGAATATTTTTATTATCAGAAATGGTCAGCTAATTACTCCTAGTTTTGACCAAGATATTCTAGAGGGGATTACTAGAGATAGTGTTTTAACTATCGCGCGGGATTTGGGTATTCCGGTTATTGAAAGACCTGTAGATAAGACGGAGTTATTTATCGCTGATGAGGTGTTTTTAAGTGGCACTGCGGCGAAAATTACTCCGATTAAAAGGATTGAAACTTTTTCTTTACCCGCGGCTAAACCGATTACTTATCAGTTAAAAGAAAAGTTAAGTTATATCGTTCTCAATCAGGAACGAAAGTATCAAGATTGGATTACTAAAGTTCCTTTATAGTTAGAGAAATTAACTTAATTTTTCCTTGAGATGCGCCATCATTTGACGCATCTCAAGGAACCCTAAAATAAACAGAATTTATCTATTTTTAGGTTTGGCTCCTTCCTGTATATAGGGTATAGTTTTATTGGGATCAATCTTCAGCACGGGTTTCTTCCCTGTTGCTGTTTTTTATTGTTGATTGTCGGTTTTTTGCTGATTTTGATTATTATCGGTTGTATGTTCCATAGTAGAGCAAATAAGTATGATTATACCTTAAACTCTCTCAAAGTTGTCAAGGATAGTATTAATCCACTAAATACAAAACTTACTTTGATTCTAACTATTAGTTTATTGGTATTTTGGTTAATTGTGGCCAAGATTTACCTACTTATATAGTTTCCCTTGAATATAACCAATCTCTTTATGCTTGGGTTAAGCTGTCCTGCATTTAAACGATGTCTTGGAAATTTTATTACAAATGCTCAAACTCTCAAACTAGGGATGAATTTCCGGTATCACTGGTCACTGAAATAGGTACAATAAACAGTGGCTCGTTTTCATAGAGAACTTAAATGACGCAAAATAATCCCCTAGAGTTGATTGAGAAGTTAGAAACAGGAATCCCCGGCTTTGATTTTCTTTCGGAAGGGGGATTGCCGAAAGGAAGAGCAACTTTGATAGCGGGGACGGCAGGAAGTGCTAAAACGGTCTTTGCCTGTCAATTTCTCGCAGAAGGCATCAAAAATGGAGAAAATGGCGTTTTTGTCACCTTCGAGGAGCCACCACAAGCACTAAGAAAAAATATGGGTGGTTTTGGTTGGAATATCCGGCAGTGGGAGGAGAATCGCCAATGGGCCTTTGTCGATGCTTCCCCCCAACCGGAAGAAAAGCCGATGGTGACAGGAGAATACGACCTAGGCGCATTAATCGCTCGCATTGAGTTTGCTATTCGCAAAAATAAAGCCAAACGGGTGTCTATGGATTCTTTAGGCGCAATTTTTAGCCATTTAAGTGATAGTGCTCAAGTGAGAAGTGATCTTTTTCGTCTGGCAACCGCTTTGCGAGAATTGGAAGTAACAGCGATTATGACCGCAGAAAGAACCCAAGAATACGGCGAAATCAGTCGTTATGGGGTGGAGGAGTTTGTGGCCGATAATGTGGTGATTTTACGCAACGTTTTAACCGATGAGAAAAGAAGAAGGACGATCGAAATTTTAAAATATCGGGGAACCGATCACCAAAAAGGAGAATTTCCTTTTACAATTATTCCCAACAAAGGGGCCGTGATTATTCCTTTATCAGCTATTGAATTAGAACAAAAATCCTCTAATATTCGTATTACTTCCGGCAGTCTGGAACTCGATAGAATGTGTGGTGGTGGTTTCTTCCGCGATTCGGTTATTTTGGTTTCGGGAGCCACAGGAACAGGAAAAACCCTGATGGTGACAGAATTTATGGCCGGGGGAGTAACCAATGGGGAAAGATGTTTAATTTTTGCCTTCGAGGAAAGTCGCGAACAGTTATTTAGAAATGCTACCGGTTGGGGTGTGGATTATGACCGCATGGAAAAGGAAGGTAAATTAAAGGTAGTCTGCCGTTATCCCGAAACTACGGGTTTGGAAAATCATCTAATTATGATGAAGGAAATTATCGAGGAGTTTCAACCGAATCGAGTGGCAGTAGATAGTTTATCTGCTTTAGAAAGGGTTTCTAATCTGAAAGGATTTCGGGAATTTATTATCGGTTTGACTTCTTTTATTAAGCAAAAAGAGGTGGGAGGATTATTTACTTCCACCACTCCCACTTTATTAGGAGGTTCCTCGATCACAGAAGCGCATATTTCTACAATTACTGATTCAATTATTCTGCTGCGTTATGTGGAAATGTATGGAGAAATGCGCCGCGGTATCACTGTTTTAAAAATGCGCGGTTCTATGCACGATAAGGATATTCGTGAGTTTTCGATCGATCATCAAGGTATGCACATCGGTCAACCTTTCCGTAATGTTACCGGAATTCTGGCTGGAACTCCTATGTACACAGCACAAACAGAAGTAGAACGTTTGAGTGGATTATTCGAGGATCGTAGTTAAAATACAGCAGCATTTGCTAATCGCACATCGGCCGTTAGCTTTTTTCTCCCTATCTCCTTCTTGCTTTCTTGATATGTATATGTCTAAAAACTTTTGCTTTATTTTTCTAGGTCTTTTACTGATAAATAACCTACATTTATCAGCCTTGGCAGAAACAGTTTTACAAAGAATTGCTCGCACGGGAGAATTAAAAGCGGCAGCCAGAAAAGACGCTACTCCCTTTAGTTATATCGATGAGAAAACGGGACAATGGACAGGTTACGGAGTGGAATTAATGCGCTTAGTCCAACGTCGATTAGAACAACAATTAGGTAAACCGATTACAATAACCTTTACAGAAGCGACGACTAATAATCGTTTTCAGCAAGTGGAACAGGGACAAGTAGATTTATCCTGTAATGCGGCAACAATTACGGAAGAAAGACTAGAAAAGGTTAATTTTTCTATTCCTTATTTTATGACAGGAGCGCAATTTTTAACTAAAAGGGAAAATGTTGATAAAATAGATATTAATAACACTTTAGCGGCAGTTGCGATCGCCTATATTCCCCACACCACCACCGATAGTATTATTCGTTATATCTATCCTCTGGCTAATTGGCAAGCTGTCAGCGATCGAAGTGAGGCAGTGGCAAAATTACAAAGGGGAGAAGTAAAAGCAGTGGTTAGTGATGGAATTCTTCTACTGGGGGAAATCATTAAACAAGGACAGGATCCGCGACAATTTGTGCTACTACCCCGTCAACCGATTACCACCGAACTTTATGGCTGTATTTTACCCAAAAACGATCCCGAATGGAAAAAATTTGTTGATACTGTCGTCGGCAGCAATGATAACCAGAAACTGCGAGAACAATGGTTTAATTTAGAAGAAAGTTCTTTCCCCTATAGGATTCTCAGTCAACCCTAAAAATAGACTGTGATTGCTGAAAATTAAAAGTCAGTAAATTCTTGTTTTTTTTGCCTTTTCCTTGTCACTTTTTCCTGAAAAACTATGTCTTTTGTCGGTTTACATATTCACAGTGATTATAGCTTACTTGACGGTGCTTCCCAATTACCGGCACTAATTGATCGAGCGATCGAATTAGGACAACCAGCGATCGCTTTAACCGATCATGGAGTCATGTATGGTGCGATCGAATTAATTAAAACCTGCCGTAATAAGGGAATAAAACCAATTATTGGCAACGAAATGTATGTAGTCAATGGCGATATTGAAGTCAATCTTCGCCACCGAAAATATCATCAAGTTGTTTTAGCCAAAAATACCCAAGGCTATAAAAATCTGGTGAAATTAACTACTATTTCTAATCTGAAAGGTATTCAAGGTAAAGGCATTTTTGCTCGTCCTTGTATCAATAAAGAGTTACTCCAACAATACCACGAAGGATTGATAGTTACCAGTGCTTGCTTGGGTGGAGAGATTCCCCAAGCGATTTTAGCTAATAATAGAAAACTGGCTAAGGAAACTGCTAAATGGTATAAAAAACTTTTTGGTGATGATTTTTACTTAGAAATTCAAGACCACGGTTCTAAAGAAGATCGGATTGTTAATGTAGAAATAGTTAAAATTGCTAAAGAATTAGGAATTAAAGTAGTTGCTACTAACGATTCTCACTTTATTTCCTGTTACGATGTAGAGGCACACGATGCCTTGCTTTGTATTCAAACTAGCAAGTTAATTACTGAAGACAAACGCCTCCGTTATAGCGGCACAGAATACTTAAAATCTGCTGATGAAATGCGTTTACTTTTCCG
The DNA here is from genome assembly GCF_020245885.1 of Microcystis sp. M165S2. NCBI lineage: Bacteria > Bacillati > Cyanobacteriota > Cyanophyceae > Chroococcales > Microcystaceae > Microcystis > Microcystis sp. M165S2. The sequence continues at coordinate 13,447 of NZ_JADBTZ010000194.1, forward strand.
TGATCATCTGCCCGAAGATGTGATTGAAGAAGCGATTAATAACACCTTAGAAGTAGCAGAAAAAGTCGAACCTTATAACATATTTAATGAACCGAGACTCCCTAATTATCCTGTTCCTGCGGGACATACTGCCGATAGTTATGTAGAAGAAATTGCTTGGTTAGGATTACTAGAAAGATTAAAATGTCCTTCTCGTCACGAGATTGAGCCTGTTTACAAAGAAAGGCTTGAATACGAATTAAAAATGTTACAGAAAATGGGATTTTCTACCTATTTTCTCGTCGTTTGGGACTATATAAAATATGCTAGAGATCATGATATTCCCGTCGGTCCAGGACGCGGTTCTGCGGCGGGTTCTTTGGTGGCATATTCTTTAAAAATAACCAATATTGATCCCGTTCATCACGGTTTATTATTTGAGCGTTTTCTCAATCCTGAACGGAAATCTATGCCTGATATTGATACGGATTTCTGTATCGAGAGACGGGATGAAATGATCCAATACGTCACGGAAAAATACGGGGAGGCTAATGTTGCCCAAATCATTACTTTTAACCGCATGACATCAAAAGCTGTCTTAAAAGATGTGGCGCGGGTGTTAGATATTCCCTACGCCGAATCGGATAAAATGGCGAAAATGATTCCCGTTTCTCGCGGTAAACCCACACCTTTAAAAGTGATGATTTCCGATGAAACTCCCGAACCAGCATTTAAAGAAAGATACGATACGGAACCCCATGTGCGTCATTGGTTAGATATGGCAATTCGTATCGAAGGTACTAACAAAACCTTCGGAGTTCATGCTGCGGGAGTCGTCATTTCTTCCCAACCTTTAGATGAAGTGGTTCCCCTCCAGAAAAATAATGATGGGGCGGTAATTACGCAATATTTTATGGAGGATTTAGAATCATTGGGATTGTTAAAAATGGACTTTTTAGGGTTAAGAAATTTAACCACTTTGAAAAAAACCGCCGATTTAATTAAACAAAATCAGGGTATAGATATCGATCTCGAACAATTGCCTTTAGATGAAAGAAAAGCCCTGCAAATTTGGGCTAAAGGGGAACATAAAAAACTACCTCCCGATATTCTCAAAACCCACGGATTACTAGAAGAAGGAGATTTAGAAGGGATTTTCCAGTTAGAATCATCGGGGATGAAACAGATCGTTAAAGAGTTAAAACCATCGGGTATTGAGGACATATCTTCAATCTTAGCACTCTATCGCCCTGGTCCTTTAGATGCGGGATTAATTCCTCTCTTTATTGGCAGAAAACACGGTAGAGAACCCATTCGTTATGATCATCCTTTATTGGAACCAATTCTTAAGGAAACCTACGCAGTTTTAGTCTATCAAGAACAGATTATGAAAATGGCGCAGGATTTAGCCGGTTATTCCCTAGGAGAAGCGGATCTATTGCGTCGGGCAATGGGTAAGAAAAAAGCCTCCGAAATGCAGAAACAAAGGGAGATGTTTATCGATGGTGCTGCTAAAAATGGTGTGGAAAAAAGAATCGCTGAAAATCTCTTTGAACAGATGGTAAATTTTGCCGAATATTGTCTAGGAGGTGAGACGTTAATTTTAACTGAGGAATACGGATTATTACCAATTGCTAAAATTGTGAGCGAAGAAATTAACTGCACTGTTTATACTGTTGACCAAAATGGTTTTGTTTATAGTCAACCAATCTCTCAATGGCACGAGCGAGGTTTACAAGAAGTCTTTGAATACACCCTAGAAAATGGGCAAACTATCCAAGCAACCAAAGATCATAAATTTATGACTAGCGACGGAGAAATGTTAGCCATAGATACAATATTTGAGCGAGGTTTAGATTTAAAATCCTCTGATTTTTCCTAAAAGCCAAACCCCCCAATCTTGTGTGATTGAGGGGTTAGAAAGAATAATCCTGGCATCGAGCTATTGTCCCGGTCGGCAACCCGACAAGTATCTTGGCCACGGTGAAGTTTCACAACCGAGTTCGGGATGGAATCGGAGTGGTGCCATCACGTTAAAGACACCAGGAAGGGTAGAACCCT
>NZ_JADBTZ010000195.1:0-18977 GCF_020245885.1 Microcystis sp. M165S2
CAGATAGCGAAAAACGCTTAATTGCTTAAGTCTGACACTTTCGACCCGTCCATTTTGAGTGTCCGAATGCCCTCCGGCCACTTTGAACAAGTCAAAAAAATCTCATGTTCAACCTTATTTCCTAGAAAGTTTTACTCGTTGAAGGCCGAATTTGAAGTCTTTTCTGAACGAAACCCCCTACTATCTGTGGTCAAGGTTCAGTTTTTAGCTTGGTTATCGCTTCTTCCATTTTAGCTTAAAGCCGTCCTCAAAGGACGGGGTTTTAACCCAAATTTTCGATAAGTAGCTAGACACAATTAATTACATATATCTAGGGGTTGCTGAATAAATCTAAAAACCTTGTTGGGTAAGACTTTTAGGCTTTTTTGAAATCAAAAAGTGCCAGCCATTGGAGTGATCAGGGGGAAAATTAAGGTACTTTTTCCCTGAAAATTAGGTAATTGACCCCCTGAAAATGGGTAAAACCCTACACCCCACACCCCACACCCCACACCCTGTCCCCACGAAAAACTTTTTGCCGCAAACCCTAATTATGACGATTGCCATCATAATGAATTCTCGCCCCGGCCCATTGCAATTTTTCCTGTAGAGTCTGATAAAAAGAATAGCTTTCCCGCAGGATAATAAATTGGGCGAATTTTTCAGCTTTGGTAACTCCCACCCATTGCCCAGGCCAAATGGAAGTGGCTAAAGCACCATCCATCCAGAGTTTAGTGTTTAATTCGTAGTCTCCCAGAGGCCAAATACTGACCAGAGATGCCGGGGGAATGACAATCGGCCGACTGGAAAGACTCAAGGGACAAATCGGGGTGACAGCGATCGCTTCCATGCCGGGGTGTATAATCGGGCCATTAGCGGAAGCGGTGTAACAGGTGGACCCCGTGGGAGTAGCCACTAATAAACCATCTCCTTGGTACTGATCTACTACTTCCCCGTCCACTTCGATTTCGAGGATCGAGGTGGGCATCCTATCGATACTAGCGGGTTTCACACACATCTCATTCAGGGCATAAAATGCCTCGCTCACTGCCTGCGGGTTTCTTTTATCCCCTTCATAGATTCTGGCAGTTAACATCATCCGTTGTTGTACCGCGTAGTGATCGGATTGTAAACGCTCCCAGACCGTCTCCGTATCTTGGAAAATCTCAAAAGGTTCCGTTAAAAATCCCAGATGGCCGCCGACATTCACCGCTAAAATTGGAATGTCTTCCTGAGCTAAATAGCGAGCGGCGGCTAAAATGGTTCCATCTCCCCCCAAAACGATGGCGAGGTCGATTTTTTCCGATGCTGAGGCTAAAAATACTGGATAGGGATTATCTTTAAAGCCACTGGGTCCCATTAAAACTTTACACTGACGGGCTTCTAACTGTTTAGCGCATTTTTCCGCCCATGCTTTACTTTGGGGATGGTTGGCCTTGTGGGCAATGATTACTTGTTTTAACTGCACGGAGTTGAGACCTTGTTCGGAGGTTCTATACTTTTAACAATACCAAGACCGGGCAGATCGGGTGAAAAGTAAAAAGTAAAAAGTGGGTTGGGAGATGGGGAAGTGGGGAAGTGGGGAAGCTGTCTCATCACCCTATCACCCCAAAACCCTATCACCCTATCACCCTATCTCCTCTTGCCTCTTGCCTCATCTCAACTGGCAATTTAAATACTTAACAGCTTATAATTGTATTAAGATGTGTAACAATTCTCTGGCAAACTCTTGACAAAGGATAACAAATCTGCTCTCCCAAAAAACAGGAAAGGTTTTATTTCTATGACATTAATTCAAACCGCCCAATTATCGCTGGAAACCTCGGCTTTAGCCTTTTTTAAGCAGACAGAAGGACGCTGGCAATCCCAGAGACGTTATTACACCCTCACCCAAGAAACGGAACCCCAAGAAGTTATCAGCGCCATCGAGATTAAATATTTACCCCAAGGCAGCGAACCATTAATTCAACTTGCCCGTTTACATAATCTGGAAGATACAACTTTATTAGGTGGTACGGAAGTCACTTGGCAAAGTAATTATCTCCGTCCCCAGAGTAAAAAACCCTCCAACGGTTCGACTATATTCGGTATTTTAGATAATATTCTCTATCGCGATCGGGGATTTGCGACGGATAAACCCGTTAGCGCTATTTATACCTTTCCTAACCCCTCTACTCTCTGTCTGAGAACAGAATACGCCGGTTCTGTCTTTGAAGAAGAAATTAAACTCATCGGTCAACAATATCGTACTCGACAAACGATTATCTCTCGCGCCGGTCAAGAATTGATGATCGGTCAATATCTAGAAAAACGGGTCAATTAGTCAAAAAATCGGCGGCTATTCCCATAATTTTGACTTCTATCCTAGTAAGAGGGCTGAAATCAAGTCAGCCCTCTTACTAACTCCCCTTTAAACTGGGGTTAGATTTTCTTGATTCTGACTAGCGAGAAACTTCTCTAATTCCGTAATCGCATCGGCATCGACCTTAGTTTGCATAGGACAGAATTTCGGTCCACACATCGAACAAAACTCCGCAGTCTTATAGATATCTGCGGGTAAAGTCTCATCGTGGTATTCCTTAGCGCGATCGGGATCCAAGGATAACTGAAATTGACGATTCCAATCGAAATTATAACGAGCAATTGAGAGTTCATCGTCACGATCGCGCGCTCCGGGACGATGACGGGCGATATCTGCCGCATGAGCCGCTATTTTGTAGGCAATTAAGCCATTTCGCACATCTTCAGCGTTGGGTAAACCGAGATGTTCTTTCGGGGTGACATAACATAACATCGCCGTCCCGTACCAACCCGCCAGAGCCGCCCCGATCGCCGAAGTGATATGATCGTACCCTGGAGCAATATCGGTGACAAGAGGACCAAGAACATAGAAAGGTGCTTCGCTACACTCCTCCATTTGTTTTTTCACATTAAATTCAATTTGATCCATGGGAACATGGCCAGGTCCTTCCACCATCACCTGTACATCGTGTTCCCAAGCGCGGCGCGTCAGTTGGCCGAGGGTTTTCAATTCCGCTAATTGGGCTGCATCGGAAGCATCGTGGGTACAACCGGGACGCAGGGAGTCACCGAGACTAAAAGAAACGTCATAACGCTTGAAAATCTCGATAATTTCGTCGAAATGGGTGTAGAGAGGATTTTGCTTGTGGTGGTGTAGCATCCACTTAGCAATAATACCACCACCCCGGGAGACAATCCCGGTCAGACGAGTTTTGACTAAAGGCAGGTGTTCGATGAGGATTCCCGCATGAATCGTCATGTAATCCACCCCTTGCCCGGCGTGTTTTTCGATAATATGGAGGAAATCTTCGGGGGTGAGTTTTTCAATATTGCCGTGAACGCTTTCCACCGCTTGATAGATGGGTACAGTACCGATGGGGACAGGAGAAGCATTGATAATCGCGGTGCGAATTTCGTCCAAATTACCGCCACCGGTGGAAAGATCCATCACCGTATCCGCGCCGTATTTGACCGCTAGGTGTAATTTTTCCAGTTCTTCGTTAATATTCGAGGAGTTAGGGGAAGCCCCGATATTAGCATTAACTTTACACTTAGAAGCAATACCGATCGCCATAGGTTCGAGATTGAGGTGATTGATATTAGCCGGAATAATCAGTCTTCCTCGGGCGATTTCGCTGCGAATCAATTCGGGAGAGAGATTTTCCCGTTTTGCCACATAAGCCATCTCTTCGGTAATTATCCCCTGACGGGCGTAGTGCATTTGCGATACATTTGCTTGTCCGCGCCGGGGGGCAACCCATTCTTGTCTCATAATTTTATTTCCTCTGTAAACAGCTTCCCTACGCTGGAATTACCCAGTCTCAGGTTCTAAGGGTCTTTCTCAGCCTGATTGCCTCAGACACCCCTAGCTATGACGGCAATTGTATCACTGTTGAGGACTCGGCAGATAAAGCTTAAGATTGTTGTTTGATTAGGCAGTTAAGCTAAAACGCACTTAGACCACCTAAAATAGAAATAGTAATTTTAGAAAAATCGGTGGTGATTCATACTAAATCCGGTTATTAAAAACTGATTATTTATTCCCCCTTCTGCCTCTTGCCTGTTGCATGAGTGCCTGTCCTGATATGTAGCCTATACTCAACGGATTTGGTATCAGAAGTAGTTCTGGATAAGCAATAGCATATTGTCGAGCAAATAATGGTAAACTTTTCCATAATTTTTTACCCGATTTATGGCTTCTATTTTTTAGATAAAAACCAATAATTTTTCTGGTACTTGTATCAATAGCCAACCAAATATATAGCTTGATTTTTTGAGAAAATATCAAGAACCACATCTTATACTAAATCCTGTTTAAAAGCTATAGGGGAGAAACAATCCATAGCTACGGATTTAGTAAGTAGTCGGACATAAATTCTGTCGTCTGTCTTAAGAAATGTAATTCTGGCAATTCTTGCTGACTCCTGACTCCCACAGTTAACTTTACTGGCTCTTCGGTTTGTGTTATGCAATGGACGAGGTTTATAAGCGATGTAACCCTTATATAGAAAGGCATTTAGCGATTTTTGTCAATTATTTTCGATCTAGAGCGAACTAATCAATTAAGTCTCTTGCCAGATAAAGATTTTGTCGATTTATGCCCCCCTATCGAACCATACCAAGTAACGAAGAGCCACTTTACTTTTGTCCGACCACTTAACTGATAAGTAGCTGGACACAATTAATTACACATATATAACTACCTTTTGCCTCTTGCCTCTTGCATGAGTGCCTATCCTAACCAAGAAGTTAATTTTGTCCTATTACTTATCACTACCCCTCTCCCAGGCCTTCCATAAGAAAAATCCAGCTAAATTATCTCTAGCCGGACAGGGTAGTAAATTTTCAGCAGTGGGAAAACACTTCTAGGCTATGTGAGCAACTCACCATTAGTTACCGATTAAAATCAGAGCAATCAGTGATTCAACTCACAACCAATTCTAGGCTTCCACTAAACGAAAAGCCGCACCCAAACCGACAGCGATCTCATCGGGAGAAATTTTCCCATCATGGTTAATATCGATCGCATCGAATACCGCATCGGTTCCCGCCCATTCTTCCCGGGTGATGAAACCATCCCCATCATGATCATAAACTCGAAAAATATCTTCGGCGGCGTGTTCTAGGGTTGACTGACCTTCCAACTGGGTTAAACGTTGAATCAGCAATTGTTCCAATAACTCTAAAGCTTTGGTAAAACCTTGAATACCTTCCGCTAGTTTTTCGGAAGCCATGGCATCTTCGGCGTGCATTTTCTCAAAATTCGCTTTATCCATGGGAATTTTGACAATATCAAGGGTTGTAGCCAGTGCTGGATCGAGCTTACGGGGTAAATCGGCTTCTGTCTCTTGCAATTGTTCCAGAAGTTTCGGGGAAATGGTTAAAAGATCACAGCCGGCTAACTCGCGAATTTCACTGATATTGCGGAAACTTGCCCCCATAACTTCGGTTTTATAACCAAACTTTTTATAGTAGTTATAGATCTGGGTGACGGATTGGACTCCGGGATCTTCAGCACCAACGTAGTCTTTACCAGTTTCTTTTTTATACCAATCGAGAATCCGACCGACAAAGGGAGAAATTAAGGTTACTCCCGCCTCCGCACAGGCGATCGCCTGATGAAAACCGAATAATAGGGTTAAATTACAGTGAATTCCCTCTTTTTCGAGGACTTCTGCGGCTTTAATCCCTTCCCAAGTCGAGGCAATTTTAATTAAGACTCTTTCTCTAGAGATACCCGCTTTTTCATACTGGGAAATGAGATAACGGGCCTTGTCGATGGTAGCTTGGGTATCGTAGGAAAGACGAGCATCCACTTCGGTGGAGACGCGGCCGGGGACAATTTGCAGGATTTGTAGGCCAAAACCGATGGCTAGGCGATCAAAAGCTAATTTGGCCACATCTTCCGGGGTGGCCTGCTCTCCTAATTCTTTTCTGGCCGCTTGCAGGGTTTGATCGACAATCGGCTGATATTGGGGCATTTGGGCCGCGGCCGTAATCAGGGAGGGGTTAGTGGTGGTATCTTGGGGGGTAAAAGCTTCGATCGCTTGGATATCGCCGGTATCGGCAACAACCACTGTAAATTGGCGTAATTGTTCTAGTAGGGTTTTAGCCATGACTTCTCCAGATGCGTGTTAACACGAGACTTCATCCACATCTTAGCCATTCGATCGAGAGGAAGGGGAAAATTCCCGATTGATTTAATTCCCAAGCACAGCTCCGGCCAAAGTAAGGACGAGCCGGGGAATCTTTTGGCCACTCCTTGCCTAAAGTCCTCTATTTGTGATAGTATTAGTGATTGTGTCGATTTAATAAAACGGAGTTTATGCCCAAGCTAAAAACGCGAAAGGCGGCGGCCAAACGATTCGAGGCCACGGGAAGCGGCAAAAAAATCAAACGTCGCAAAGCCTTCAAAAATCACCTACTCGATCATAAAAGTGCCGAACGCAAGCGCCGTCGTTTGTCCCAGATTACCCTGGTACACGAGCGCGACGAGAAGGAAGTGCGCTTAATGTTGCCCTATTTGTAAATTTTCCAGAAAAATCGTCTAAAGGATTATCATGTCTAGAGTAAAACGGGGGAATGTCGCCCGCAAGCGACGCAAAAAAGTTCTCAAATTAGCCAAAGGTTTTCGCGGTTCTCACTCCCGCTTATTCCGTACCGCTAACCAACAGGTAATGAAGGCCTTGCGGAATGCCTATAGAGACCGTCGCAAACGTAAACGCGATTTTCGTCGTCTTTGGATTACCCGCATTAACGCGGCTGCCCGTCAACAGGGCATCAGTTACAGCCAACTGACCGGACAATTAAAGAAAGCTAATATCCTCCTGAATCGGAAAATGTTAGCCCAATTAGCCGTCCTCGATCCCGTCGCTTTTGCTAAAGTGGTAGAAACAGCCAAAGGATAATTTAGCCCCAAGCATGACGGAAACTTGGCAAACGATTCAATTCCCCAGTTCAGAAAGTGCGATCGCTTTAGCTGGTCATCAAGAAGCTAACCTCAAATTGATAGCCAGGCAAACTGGGGCGAATTTAGTCCTCAGAGGGATGGAATTGCGGATTGCGGGGCAACCGACCCCCGTGGAGCGTGCCACAGCGATTGTACGCTCCTTAAGTATTTTATGGCAAGAGGCCAAGTTAATCGCCGAAGCCGATATTATGACCGCTATCCATGCCCTCGATACGGGGCGTTCTAGCGAGTATAAAGAACTACAGCAGGATATTCTCGCTCGTACCCGTCGCGGGGAGCTAATTCGGGCGAAAACCTTCCGTCAGCGTCAATATATCCAAGCGATTCAAAGTCACGATATCACCTTTTGTATTGGACCTGCTGGCACGGGTAAAACCTTTTTAGCCGCCGTTTTAGCCGTACAAGCTTTATTAGAAGATAAAGTAGAACGGATTATCCTCACCCGGCCGGCCGTGGAAGCGGGGGAAAAACTAGGCTTTCTCCCGGGGGATTTACAGCAAAAAGTCGATCCTTTTTTGCGTCCCCTCTACGATGCTTTATACGAATTTATCGAAGCGGCCAAAATTCCCGACCTGATGGAACGGGGTAAAATCGAAATCGCTCCCTTAGCTTATATGCGGGGACGAACCCTAGCTAATGCTTTTGTTATTGTTGATGAGGCCCAAAATACCACCCCAGCACAGTTAAAAATGGTCTTAACTCGCTTGGGATTCGGTTCGCGCATGGTAGTAACTGGAGATGTCACCCAGACCGATTTACCGCAACAACAAGAATCAGGGTTAATTGCCGCTCAAAAAATCCTAAAATCAGTAGAAGGGATCGCTTTTTGTTACCTATCGCGGGCCGATGTGGTGCGTCATCCCTTAGTACAAAAAATCGTCTCAGCCTACGAACAGCACGAAAAATAACAGATTGTTGAGATAGTCGCTCTTGTACTCTTGCGAGAGGGTTAGCAAGATGTCTAATTAATTTTGCTTCGGCATTTAGTAATTAGTGATTCCGTTAAGCTGTACTGTATTTAAACTATCTACTGGGGATTTTAGTACAAATGCTCAAAACCCCTCTCCCTGCTCCCCTCTCATAGACAGTCTTAACAAGTAATTTAGATACACCAACAGCTGCTCAGTTATTAGTATTCTCCCCCATCATTTTTTTTCTGGTCTAAAAGATGATTATAGATCACACTTTTGAGAGATTGCCAAAAGGGAACTAATAAAATACTCAGAAGTAAGAAAATAGTAGTCAGACCATAGGAAAACATCGCCATTTGTTGGAAAAAAAGAGGATTTTCCGTGAGCGTTTCCCAGTCCTCCACCGATTCAAAGCTACTATAAAAAGAAGAAAAATTGAACCAAAAGGGAATTGAAGCCAAAGCCCCTGACAGAAGATAAACTGGAATAATTAATAAACTGGCAATAAATATCACTCCCACAATTCTCCAAGCCGAGTTTTTAGTTAAATGCCAACCTCTCTTGATTGCTTGCCAACTGCCTAAATTATCTTCAATTACTAAGGGCAATTCTGCAATGCAAATGCGAGCAGATAACCAAAGGAAGAAAAAAGGAAGACAGAAAAAAGCTGGTAAAATAAGCAATACACCAAGGATGGGGATAAAACTTACTAGCGCCAGAGACAGCGTTATCGCCAACATTATTGCCGCTCCCAACAAACCGATCAAAACTTGCATCCACCACAAGCGCCACATTTTCGGCTTAACTTTTTTTTCTGCTTGTCCAGAAGTTTCCGGCTGATAAGTGATGTCTTGAAAAGCTAATCGCGAGATAACCGCATTATTGAAAAGAGACTTAGCGGCCGAGAAAATTTGTATCGGGAAAAGAAGTAAACGTAAACCGATATCGCTGCCTTGTTCGGGGGTAATTGTTTGATAAAGTAATTGACTGAGAATTAATTGCAAAATTAAGGGGAGAAGCGACCACAAGCCGGCGCGGACAGCAAAGAATACATAAGTTTGGAAGCGATCACGATAAAGACGGAAGGCAGTATTAATCGTATTGCCAATAGTCAAAGGAGCGATGGAATTGTTAGTCACTGCGGGACTCCTTACAGAATGCCACCACCATATTAGGTTAAGTAACTAATAACAGCTAAAAACTTCCAATTTAATCAATATTTCCAGCTAAGATAACAATTTTGCTAAAGTGGTAGAATTTGGCCAACGATTTAATTCTCCAGTTGGGAAATTGCGATCGCATTGATGGTCTTAACTCGCTTGGGATTCGGTTCGCGCATGGTAGTAACCGGAGATGTCACCCAAACCGATTTACCGCAATCACAAGAATCGGGGTTAATTGCCGCTCAAAAAATCCTAAAATCAGTAGAAGGGATCGCTTTTTGTTACCTATCGCGGGCCGATGTGGTGCGTCATCCCTTAGTACAAAAAATCGTCTCAGCCTAGGAAAAGCACGAAAAATAACAGATTATGGATATTAAACATGGTTTCGTCGATGCGGTGGGTAATACTCCCCTAATTCGTCTCAATAGTTTTAGCGAGGAAACTGGCTGCGAGATTCTCGGTAAGGCCGAATTTCTTAACCCCGGTGGTTCGGTCAAGGATCGCGCCGCTTTATATATTATCCAAGAAGCGGAAAAAGCCGGTACTCTCCAACCGGGGGGAACCGTTGTCGAAGGAACTGCCGGCAATACTGGCATCGGTTTGGCCCATATCTGCAATGCTAAAGGTTATAAATGCCTGATTATCATTCCCGATACCCAATCCCAAGAGAAAATCGACCTCTTAAGAACCCTTGGCGCGGAAGTGCGGACTGTTCCCGCCGTTCCCTACCGAGATGCCAATAATTACGTTAAATTATCGGGGAGATTGGCCAGTGAGATGGAAAATGCTATCTGGGCCAATCAATTCGATAATCTGGCTAATCGTCGCGCTCACTACGAAACCACCGGCCGGGAAATCTGGGAACAAACGGACGGTAAAATTGATGCTTGGGTGGCTGCCACGGGAACTGGAGGAACCTACGCGGGGGTGGCGATGTTTTTAAAAGACCAAAATCCGCAGGTGCGTTGCCTGGTGGCGGATCCGATGGGTAGCGGTTTATATAGTTATGTGAAAACCGGGACAATTACCCTGGAAGGTAGTTCAATTACTGAAGGGATTGGTAATAGTCGTATTACGGCTAATATGGAAGGCGCACCTATAGATGATGCCATTCAAATTGATGATTCCACTGCCATCAAAGTTGTTTATCAACTATTACAAAAAGATGGTTTATTTATGGGGGGTTCTGTGGGTATTAATGTCGGTGCTGCCGTGGCTTTGGCTAAACAAATGGGGCCAGGCCACACCATCGTTACTGTTCTTTGTGATGGTGGGTCTCGTTATCAATCTCGTTTATATAATCCTCAATGGTTGGCTGAGAAAGGATTGGCTTAAATTCTTGTTAGGGTTAAGTCAGCTAGATTAAGGCGATGAAACCAGAATTTTACAGGAAAATCAGGAATTATCGGCTCGGAGATTAGTTGAGATAATGGTAGGGGTAGGGCAACAATTAGAGAAGGCAGCAGGGGAAAATGAGGCGCAATGTTTGGCAAACACTTGAGACAAGATAGACAATAATACTGATAACTATCATTATTAGGAGAATCATCAGATGTCAGTTACTATAGAACAGGACCTCAAAGAAATTTTAGGTTCAATTAATCAGAAGTTAGATAATCTGCAAAAAGATGTTATGGATATTAAAATAGTACAGGCGAGATTAGAGTAAAAAGTCGATAGTTTAGAAAAAGATATTGAAGGAGTAAAAGAAGATACAAAAGAATTAAAAGGCTCTCAGAAAGCCCAGATTTGGACGTTAATCGGCATCTTGGGAACAGCTTTACTAGGAACAGTCATTCGCTATATTATTCTCCCTTTTTCTCAATCATAATTAGGAGCTGCTGAAAAAGTTTTTCGGTGGTGGCAGGGTGTGGGGTGTGAGGGGTGTGAGCTAAAATAGGTTAGTTGCGGTGCGTTACATTAACATTAACGCACCCTACGAGATCGGCAATCGCACTTGATTGGGTTTTAGTTGAATATTCATGATGACACTAAATTACATTTGTTCTTGAAAAAGATTTTGAAATGGCTCCGTATTTTTCCAACGATAGGTATTGAAATCTCGATAATCAACGGAAAGAATTTTACCTGAATCTAATTCTTCTGCCAAAATAACTAAGGATGCGTCGGCTAAATCCATTGGCAAATCTCTATATTTTTGCATCAGTTCTTCAAGGCGTTGGCAGTGTTTAGTTTTGAGGTTGAATACCTGTAGTTCTCCTGTGGATATTTTATGAATAAAGGTTTTTGGAACATTTATTCCTACTCGTTTTTGTAGTAAGTAGCAAGTTTCAGTGACAACGCACCAGGTTGTAATAAATTGTTGATTGATTAATTTTTGAAATTGTTTTTTTGCTAATGGGTGAAGTGAGTCGTTTTTATTGGCAAGGGCCAGCCAGAAACCAGTATCAACAATGATCATATTTTTGATTAAGTTCACTTGTTAAATAGGTTTTATAGTTTTGCGAAAGGTCTGGTTCAGCTTCTATACAACCGATAAAGTCAGACCAATCTTGTGTTCCCTGCTCTTTAATTTCCTGTTGGTTGGGAGAATATCGTTTTTTTAGAATATCTACAAGTTCAATAATAGTCTGTTGTGCGTCGAGGGGAAGGGACGCAATATCTTTTTGAATTGTTTCTAGGTTTACCATTGTCATTATCTTTTTATAGTTTATTCTATCAATTTTAAAATAAAATACGGGAGATTCACTATTGGTTTGCTTGTTATCTCGTTATCCCGTTCCCAGGTTCTACCTGGGAATGCTCCCTTCAGGTTCTACCTGAATATCGCTTTAAGGCAGAGCCTTATATATTGTATTCCAAGTTGGCGCTAAAGCACAACTACGAACCTTAACTCAAACTACAGATTACTACCCCAATTTTCTCAAAAAAAAATCGACCCGCCTAGCGGCGGGAAAGAAAAAAAAAAGAAAAAAGTAAAAAAGAGGAAAAAGGGGAAAAAGAGAATAAGGGTTACAGAGTCCTCCCAGCACCGCACACCACCCGAAAACTGACGTTGCTGAAGTCGTCGCGGCGGTTGAAGCCGCCACGGAAAGCGGAACGGCAGTGATCCGGATTGTGGTACCAAGAACCGCCCCGCCCTATTGGATAATCATTATCATTATCAAGCCACGCCGAGCCATCATCCGGCGCTCCAATATAGTTCCCGTGCCAATTGTCTTCGCACCACTCCCAAACATTGCCACTCATGTCATACAGTCCCCAACCATTGGGCTTTTTCTGTCCTACGGGATGAGTTTTACCACCAGAATTTCCGTCATACCAAGCGTAATCTCCTAACTGATTAGCATCATCACCAAAATAATAGCGAGTAGTTGTTCCGGCACGACAAGCATATTCCCATTCCGCTTCTGTGGGTAGGCGATAGGTTTTCCCTGTTATTTGACTCAATTTCTGACAAAAAGCTTTAGCATCGTTCCAACTAACGCATTCTACTGGATTTTGGGGATTATTTTTAAAGTGAGAGGGATTGTTTCCCATTACTGCTTGATATTGTGCCTGAGTCACTGGATATTTCCCAATCGCAAAACTGTTGACTTTAACTTGGTGTGGAGGCTTTTCATCATCACTTTCAGAAGAACCCATGAGAAATTTACCTGCTGGTAAGCTTACCATCTCTAGTCTTATCCCATTGGCTAGTTTTTCGGTAAAAGGAGGAGGTAAAGGACGAGGAGAAGGAGGAGGTGAAGGAGGAGTAGGAGTAGGATTCTGACGAGACAACCAAACAAAAAAAGAATTAATAGCCGGGACCAAAATATTACTACCGTGACTAGCGACCAACGCTGCTGCAAATAAGCCAAATAACGCCACATTTCTTAAGACTTTACGGCGCGACCATCTTTGAGGAGGTATAGGTGAAGGAGATGATTTAATCGATACTGGGGGAGGTGGTGGCGAAGAGGGTGATGGTGGCGCTACTTTAGGTGACGGTGTAGGTGTCACAGTAGCAATACTTTTACCCGGAAAAATATCAGAATTTAAATCACTAGCTCGCTCACACCAATAACACTTTCCGTAACTTTTGCTGTAGTAATGATTATCAATCTTCCCACAGCGTATAACCTCATTTAATGCAGCTTCCAAAGTACCGCACCATTCCTCAGCCGTCGGTCGTTTTTGGGGGAATTTATGTCCCTCATTGAAACAGCGCAAAAATAGGGCGTGTAAGTCGCGATGTAGGATATTTAATGGTATGGTAGTATCACTAGGTACAACCAATTTATCCCCAGAAAAAGGCCAGAGTCCTCGGAGAATTAATTGTGATTGTTCCGGCTGCTCTCCCGCTCCTTGCCACACTCCCCGAAACGGCGGACCACCGAATAGTAGATAATAAATAACAACTCCTAATCGAAAGCGATCATGCACTTCTGTTTGATCTACCTCTGCTATATTCACTCTGATTAATTCCGCTGGGGTAAATCCTTCTGAGCCAACTAAACACCGATATATTTTACCGCTATGGGGGTCTGATACTTGAAATGAATCTGTGTCAATAATTGTAGGCAACCCCCGATTATTCACTAAGATATTTGCTAGCTTTATGTCTCCCAAAACATAACCTTTAAGGTGAATTGCTTGGATAATAGCGGCTATATTCCGCGCTACTACATGAAGAAAATACCAATTAGTTTCTAACTTGTATTTTCTTCTCATTATGGGCGTACAAATCTTTAATAATGTTTCTGAACCCACCACTTCTGGCATTAAAAACCCGACAACTTCTCCCTGGTTATCTTCTAAGATGGAATAGGGCCAAGCGAAGGAAATATGGTTAAGGTGAGCATTAGGATCACTGGGCCGATTTCTCACCATTAATTGTAATTTATTTATCCGTTCATTATGGGGATTGTGGTAGATTTTCGCTAAGTACCCATTAAAGTTAGTGTGCCATACTTTCGCCTCGCCACTGTTGGCAAGTTCTTGCGTTAGGGTAATTGGGCTATTCTGTCGTTGACAG
The DNA here is from genome assembly GCF_020245885.1 of Microcystis sp. M165S2. Lineage (NCBI taxonomy): Bacteria > Bacillati > Cyanobacteriota > Cyanophyceae > Chroococcales > Microcystaceae > Microcystis > Microcystis sp. M165S2. Next base: position 14,023 of record NZ_JADBTZ010000195.1, read on the forward strand.
CGATAAGTTAAAGACATCAAAAAATCTCCGAGTATTTATGCTGTTCAGAAAAATTTATCTAGTCGTTTCTAATAAGTTAGATATAAGTAGCTGGTTATAATTAAATTGAAGATAGATTTTGGGTTCGATCCCCCCTGCCCCCCTTGATAAGGGGGGTGTCTGACAACTTTTAACACCTACCTACTTATTATAAGTGTGAGAATCTTGCTCACTTACTAATAATATTAGTATCAATTAAATACTGGTTTGGCTGTGTCATCTTGAATGCGATCGAAGTCTGAATCGTTGCCAACGTTGGGAATCTGGCATAGCACCTCTGCCAAGGATTTTCGTTGCGGTTGCAGCAAGGCTTTTTCTAAGATTTTGCGGTGTTCGGCTTCGGCACTGATACCCTGTTGGCTGGCTCGCTTTTTGAGAGCTTTGACGATGGCTTCATCGATATTGCGGACGATTAAATCTGCCATAGACGACCTCCGTTTTATACAGATTACTCGAATTAACTTTAGCCCAATTTTCGCCAGAGTTGAGTGCTGAAGCGCAACAACAAACCTTGTAATCAAATCAGGTTCGTTGTTTTTTGCTGCTGCTGTTCCATCACTTCCCGCAAGATGTAGTTAATTTGTGTCTCATATCCTTTTCCTTGGGCTTTTAACCATTCTAATATATCTTGATCTAGTTGGATGGTTAATTGCTGCTTTGATGGCGAAAAAGATACTGTTTCTTGGGTAAGGAATTCATCACTTAACGGCGGAATATCAGAATAATCGATATTCTCATCCGTCATCGCATCAATTCTCTTCAAGTCGCTTTTGATAGATTTTCTGCTCACGATTGTTTGCCTTTCTCATTGAGATTATACGAGTTTTATTAGAGCGAGGGGTATTGCTTCTTTAAGTACCCGCTCTCTGATTCTATCTTTAAGTCCCTGTTCGGTAACAATATCAACTTTGCAGCCTAACAAGGCTTCAAGTTCTCGAATTAACGGCAAGGGAAACCAGGGACTCCGACGTTCGCTACAATAATCAATTAATAAATCAATATCGCTTTTTTCGTCAGCTTCTCCCCGTGCAATAGAACCAAAAATTCGCACATTATTTGCGCCGTGTTTAGCCGCAATAGCAATAATTTTTTCTCGTTTGTTTTTGAGTAATTCGTCAATTTTCATGATCTACTTAGTCCACAGTCTTATCGTAGGTTGGGTTGAACCAGATCCAGAAACCGGGTTTCTTAAACAAACCGGGTTTCTTAAACCCCTCGGTTTCTTAAACAAAAAGCTAGGAGTAAAGTCTTATCATCGGTTGTTAACTTATTTAAATCCTCCCGCTCTAAAAATTCTTTGAGGTCTTCCTTCGACGGAGTTTCTGTCTGTTGCAAATACTCTTCTAATGGCTGAAAAAAAGGCGGAAAAGGCTGCCAATTTTTATAATCGATAGATACCTTTTCCACTCCATCCGTCGCCACACAAATAAACGCAACTGGCTCAGTTAAAACTCCTATTTGCATATCCTCCAAAGCATTGCTAGAAGTAACAAAAGTGGTTTCATTGATGTATTCTCCCTTGTCAGGCTGGAACAATAACTGATAATTTCCTTCCACAGGTTTGAACACAATAAAACCGTCTCCTATCTGCATCGCCGCTAATCGTTTTGAAGTAACCAAAACAACCAGTAAAGTTGTCGCTAGATCATTAATGTCTAACTGTTCTTTTTCGGCTTCTTCTTGGAGAATTTGCTGAACATAAGGCAACAGTCGCCGGAATATTTCCTTTAATTCGGCTTCAGTTTCAGTGGCAGCTAATGCTGTTTTTTTGAGATTTTCCTCTAAAAATTGCAGCGCTGCTTTAACTGTTATTTTCGCCCCTAAATCCGAATATTTGGCACTACCGGCCCCATCGGCCACGGCTCCAATCAAAACATCCTGACACAATAATTTATAAGCACCGTAATCTTGACAGGGTAATCCCGCTTGGATATGAAAACTACCGACCACCGACTGACATAATGTTCTCCACATAATTAACTGTCCTCTAGGTGGTAATTTGTCCCCAATTCACTGGTGGTAACTCGATCGCCGCTCCAATTTTACCACTAGAAACTCGTTTCATTGAGTTACTTAACCACTGAAATAAGTCCCGAAAATCTAAACCATTGAGTAACACGGGGGGTTTATTAGAAATCTGTTTGAGCTTCTCCATATCAGCACCCTGAACACCTACAGAAATAAATAAAACCCGATTTTCTGCTTCGGCTTGTTTTACCCGTTGCGCTGCCAGATTCCATTGATCCGTGGGCGCACCATCAGTAATTAAAAATATCCAGGGGCGATAATATTGGATACCATGAGTTTTATAAATCGCTTTACGATCTTCGATTAAATCTAAGGCCAATTCAATCGCTTTTCCCATGGGGGTTAAGTCTCCTGCGGTTAAAGTAGGTGGCGTAAATTGATCAATTCCGACAAAATCCTGCACGGTTTTAACCCCTCCATTGCCAAAAGTAATAATGGCAGTTTCTACACTTAACGTCGCCTGGGTATCTCGCATCACATCCTGTTGAAAGGTTTTGATCCCATCATTGAGAGCCTTAATCGGTTCCCCTAGCATTGAACCAGAGGTATCTAGTAGTAGCACCACAGGACAGCGAGTTTCCTGGTTTTCGACAAATTCAGCCACACCAATCGGCATTTTTTTCAAGCCTCCTAAATTTTTGAACTGGGGGAACTATGGGTATCTTAGGAATTGGGATTATCTACTTTTTGTCCTATTATATTATCTCTGCCAGTCCCATCAGAAAAGGTATCTTTCCTTTAAGCTGAACGCAGGATTTGATTTTTGGCCATTAGTCGCAGGGTGGCTCTTCTCGACTTTGTGTGATAATTTTTGCTTATGGAATCGTGAAATGCTTATCGGGCAAGACTTTTAGGGCTATTTTGCGGATATTCTATCAGTATAGACCTCGTTTCCACACATAAACCAGAAGAGCCCGCAGGGTTTGATGCAATTCCTCGCGACTGTGAATTTCCTCCAGACGATGAACGGGAACACCTTGATCGAAGAGAATTAACGTAGGTAAACTACGCAGACGAAAACTATTAGCTAATTGAAAATTCTCATCGGCATTGACACTGACTAATTGAATTGCGCCTTGACACTCATTTTGCCAAGAACAGAGGGTGGGTTGGATTAAACGACATAAACCACACCAAGGAGCCCAAAAATGCACGATAACCGGACGGGAAGACTCTAAAACTAGCTTATGGAAGCTCTTTTCGTTTACAGATAGTATCATGTCTAAACAGATTTTATGAAAACTTGATTTTGATATGGCAACCATTCTACACCAATCGGGATCAATAAGAAAGGGGTTGGGAGCAAAATCACCAATAAATTTTACTTGTTGCCTGCATTAGCCAAGGATGCGCCCACCAGAGGAGTAAAATAAACCCTGTTACTCCTAGATAGGCAGGACGAAGGAATTCTTGCCATTTTAGGCTTTGCCGACCATCGATAATCGCTAAAAAGGGAATCACCGAGGTGCGTTCTTTGACCTTTAAAAATGCCTCTCCGTAACGGTTCTCTAACCGGCGATCGCCATGCCAGACAGCAAAAAGATGATGGGCAATTAAACCTAGGGAAGTCAATAGGGTAAAGCTTGTCCCTAACCAGAGGGTGTGAGCAATACACCAGATCACCTGTCCTACCATCTGGGGGTGACGGGTAACGCGCAGGATGCCGGTTTCGTAGAGATGAACCTGCGGTTTTTGGATAGCGGCGATCTCCAGCAGGTTAAAGGTGGCAGGATAGAGAAAGAAAAAAGAAATGGCCGAAAGTATCCAAACTAGGGTTTTTACTCCGGTTACTCCCTGTACTTGCCAGAGAAGCAAACCATCATAACGATGATTGAAGAAATAAACTACTAAAATTACCGCTAGAGGGATACTAACAAGGGCAAATAATACCCGATACAGTCGCGCACCGATGATAGCTTCTCCCCCCATTCGTAAACTGGCTAATCCGCTATGCGCGACGGCAAAACCCAGTAATAAACCTAACATAATCCAATGACTAGCGAATGCCACTTTTACCCTCTTGATTGACTAAATTTTTCTCCGAATTCTATTTTAAAGATTGATGGTTAATTTTTCGCCCCCTTTTTTTGTATTGCCAGTATCGGGGATTCGGGGCAAAATAAAACTATGCTTCCTCAAAGCCATTCCCAAGAATATACCCGGGGAACTATCTAATTTTGCAACTTTTTAGGTAGTATGCTAAGACGCATTTAAACCGCCTATACTTAGATTAGCCCCCCTTGCCCCTTGCAAGAGTGCCTCAACCCTCATCTCAACAAGCAATTTAAATACGCGAGCAGCTTATGTCTTATCCGCAAAAGCGATTTGTGATGGTCTGTCAGCATTCTTCCTGTTTGGTGCAGGGTGCGTCCGAGCTTCTTTTAGCATGGCAAACGGCAGCTCTCCCAGAAGATGTCATCGTTATGACCAGTGCTTGTCAAGGACAGTGTAGCACTAGCCCCACGGTGAGAATTATTCCCGAGGAAACTTGGTACTGTCGTGTTAAACCAGAGGATGTCAATCAGATTGTCGAAGAACATTTAAAAAACGGTCAACCGGTTGAGCGTTTACTCCATCCACGCATTCACGCTCAATGGCAGTAAACTTGATCATCAATTTTTAAGTGATGCTTCACAAGAGTCTTTTGCTCCTAGGTTAAACCCTTTGAGTGCCTGTGATTTCAGCTTAGTCTATTGTCTATGAGCGACTTAAAAATTCCCACATCCAAGAGAGAAATAATTGCAGCTAGAATTGTCCCCAAAAGTAGCTGTTATGTCATTGAAATAGTCTATGAAAGACGGTCGGAAACCACAGATAAACAACAGATAGCTGGGGTAGATTTAGGAGTTAATAACTTAATGGCTGTAACTACAAATCAAACAGGTGTA
>NZ_JADBTZ010000196.1:0-13699 GCF_020245885.1 Microcystis sp. M165S2
ATTCTTGGGCTGCCCATTTCTCCATTTTTTTGCTTACCTCCACCTTAATTCCTTCTTTCAAAACTATACCTATCAATCGTTTCCCCTTTTTTTAAGTTTCTTCTCTTTTTGTTAAGAAAGATCTGACTAATGGATAGCTTATTAAGGGGGGCAGGGGGGGAGCTTTTGATCCGGTTAAGTATCAGCAGTTAATGGATAGATTGGAAGCGGTTGAATTAACTCTCTCTGAAGTTCTCAGCGAAAATGATGTCTTTAGAATTGATAATGACTTCTTTCAAAAAGAATTTATATTAATTAGCAAAAAATTTAAAAATAATCACAGATTAGAAGAATACACACAAGCAATTATATGCGGTCCATTTGGATCAACTATTCAGGACGATACATATCAAGAGACTGGTGTAATAGTAGTTAGACCTTTCAATTTAGTAAATTTCAAGGTTGAGAATACTAATTTAGTTTATATTTCTGAGAGCGACATTGTAGAAAAGAGGTTAAAGCTTTTTCACAAGGGGGCATTGTTATTCTCTAGGGTTGGTGATGTTAGATGTGGTGTTCTTACACAAAATGAAGTAACTATAAGTCCAAATATTATTGCTACTGAATTGAAGGGGGAGAATTATAGTTCTTATTTCCTAAGTGTATTTTTTAACTCAAAATATGGGCTTTTACAGATTATGAGATCAGTCAAAACGGTTGCTCAGCCAACAATATCAACGGATACTGTTAGAAACCTAAAATTACCAGAGATAAGTAAACAATTTCAAAATGAGTGTGAAAGACTTTTACTGTCTGCATTTGAGATGGAAATAAAAAGCTGTAATCTTTACCAAAAAGCTGAAGATTTACTATTAACAGAACTTGGTTTAAAAGATTGGCAACCCACCGAATAAAGCATCGCCGTTAAAAGTTTTTCTGAGTCTTTTTTGTCTTCTGGACGCTTGGATGCTGAGTATTATCAACCGAAATATGATCAATTAATTGAAGCCATAAATTCTTCCGGTCTGTTTACTAAGAAAATCAAAGATATTCAGCGATTTAATACAAGAGGACTACAACCAATCTATTCAGAGTATGGAACTTTAAACGTAATTAACAGCAGACATATTCTAGAACAACATCTTGATTATGATAATTTTGAAAAAACCGAACTTGTCAATTGGAATTTTCAAGAAAAAGCCAGGGTTTACAGAAATGATATTCTGATCTATACGACTGGCGCAAATATTGGTAGAACAAATATATATTTGAGTGATGAAAAAGCCTTAGCGAGTAATCATGTTAATATTCTAAGACTGAATCAAGAAAATCAAATTTATGTAGGGTTTGTTATTAATTCATTAATTGGGAGACTTCAAACAGAAAAGTTAAGTGCAGGAAGCGCACAAGCAGAACTCTATCCAAGAGATATTGATAATTTTCTTATTCCCTTTATAGCAGAAGAAAAACAGGAACAAGTCATAAATCACTATGTTTTATCTCTCGAAAGAAAGCAAAAATCCAAACAACTCTTAGAAATTGCTAAAATAGGAGTAGAAAAAGCGATAGAAACCGATGAAGAAACGGCAACCGCTTGGATAAACCAACAACTAGAATCCTTAGACATTTCCCCCCTTTTTAAGGGGGGTAGGGGGGATCAATGAACCTTTTTAAGGGGGGTAGGGGGGATCAATGACCCTAAACAACAGCGACTTTCATCTACCTTATAATACTGCCCTAGTAGCCAGAGCGAAAGAACTGCGCAAGAACATGACCTTAGCAGAGAAAAAGCTGTGGTATTCCTATCTAAAAAATTTCAAATTCAAAGTCCTAAGACAACGCCCCATTGATCATTTCATTGTTGATTTTTATTGCCCTAGCCTCAAACTTGTGATTGAAATTGATGGAGATACTCACTTTACGGATGAGGGAAAAGCCTATGATAAAGAGAGAACTGCGCGATTAGAAAGCTATGGATTAAAAGTTATTAGATTCACGAATTCGCAGGTATTAAGAAATTTTGAGGCGGTTTGTGAGCAGCTAAATCTTTCGATCCCCCCTTAATCCCCCCTTAAAAAGGGGGGAAATTTTAACGCCTAGAAATTGCTAAAATAGGAGTAGAAAAAGCGATAGAAACCGATGAAGAAACGGCAACCGCTTGGATAAACCAACAACTAGAAAGCTTAGGGGTAAAACTAATCTAATGAACACAAAAATAAATCTACCAATGGAACAAATTAAAGCATTTTGTCAAAGGTGGCAAGTCACCGAATTTGCCTTATTTGGTTCAGTTTTACGCGAAGATTTCCGTTCAGATAGTGATATTGATATTTTAATTACCTTTTCCCCAACTGCTAAACGAGGTTTAACCGAAACCCTACAAATGCGCGATGAACTGCAAGCAATTTTTGATCGAAAAGTAGATTTAATTGTGAAAGCAGCGCTCAAACGGAGTGATAACTGGCTAAGATGTAAAAACATTTTGGAATCAGCACAGATTATCTATGCCTCATTGTAAATTCTATCAGGCGTATTTTGCGCTATACCGATGGAAAAATAAATTAACAGAACTTTTAAAAGCGATCGCACCCTTACTCTAAGAGTGCTTTTAAAGCAAAAATCCAAACAACTATTAGAAATTGCTAAAATAGGAGTAGAAAAAGCGATAGAAACCGACGAAGAAACGGCAACCGCTTGGATAAACCAACAACTAGAAAGCTTAGGGGTAAAACTAATCTAATGAACACAAAAATAGAACTACCCTGGATTTTTACCAGAGGTATATTTTTAACGGGGGAGGATGTCAACTCTCACTTCCAGACTCAACAGTATGGCCGACTTCGCTAATCCATTGGGCAATTTCTGCGCGGGATGCGGTGGTTTCTACCGTGACTATTTTATTGGCTACATCCACCGATATTTGGGCTGCTGGTTGCTGATTGTTAATCGCTTTAGTAATGGTATTAGCGCAACCTTCACAGGCAATACTAGGTACTTTTAGGGTAATTGTCATTGTTGTAACTCCAGTAAGTTTATAGCTAAAAACTAGCATAAATTGTCAGGGGTAGCTGATTTTTTAAGAGTTTATTTACCATTTCAGCACTGCTGCTTCGATCCCCTGTTCCCGACGCAGTTTACTATCTTTTTCTAGCCATTGGATGACCTGTTTATGGGTTAATTCTTCTAGGGTTACTCCCGTATCTTCGGCGATTATTTTTAGTAAGCGTAGGGAAGAAATCGTTAAACGAGTCAGGAATTTTTCGGGAGCAGTCAAGAGGGCAGCGTCCACATCTGCGGATTCTTCTGGGGTTAAAAATTGTCTGTTTTCGATCATAGTTTTATTTGGTTTCCATCCAATTGTCACCAGCTTTAATTTCTACCAAGAGAGGGATCGTCAAGGAGACAGCTTCCTCCATAGTCGTCTTGATTTTTGACTCTAGGGATGGCCATTCTTCTCTTGGTACTTCCAAGACTAATTCATCATGGACTTGCAGCAGTAATCTTGCTCGATAATTTTGCAGCACCTCCGCCAATTTTACCATCGCTACTTTAATAATATCAGCACTGGAACCCTGAATGGGCGCATTAGCAGCCGATCTTAATAATTGTGCCTCCTCGTTGTTGAGTTTGAGGCTATCTAAATCGATGTCATGCAAGGGTAGTCCTCGCAGTCTTTTTAAGAGGGGATTATCAAAGTTAAAATAACGTCTTCTACCCAAAATTGTTTCCACATATCCCTGAGCGATCGCTTGTTTTTTGCTATTCTCTAAATACTCAAATACTTGGGCATAACGTTGATGATATTTTTCAATAAATTTTCTGCCCTGTTCTACGGTTAATTTCGATTCACGGGCGAATTTTTGCGCTCCCATGCCATAAATAACTCCGAAGTTAATTGTTTTTCCTAAACTGCGTTCTTCTGGCGTAATTTCGCTTTTATCAAAGAGCAATCGAGCGGTGACTTTATGAACATCTTGATTACTACGATACGCTTCTAATAAAACTGGTTCTTGGCTGAGATGAGCGAGAATTCTTAACTCTATTTGTGAGTAGTCTGCTGACACTAATAAGTAACCATCTTCGGGAATAAAAGCTTGACGAATTTGCTTGGAAAATTCACTGCGAATGGGGATATTTTGTAGGTTAGGATTGGAGGATGATAAGCGTCCGGTGCTGGTGATGGTTTGATTAAAATCTGTATGTACTCTTGCGGTTTTTGGTTCGGCTAATTTCGGTAAAGCATCCACATAGGTTGATTTTAATTTGGATAAGGTGCGATGTTCAAGGATATAATCGATTAAGGGATGATCTCCTTGTAGTTTCTCTAAAACACTTTGATCGGTAGAGTAACCTGTTTTAGTTTTTCTGGATTTTTTGCGATTGAGTGCCAATCGATCAAAGAGGATTTCACTTAACTGTTTAGGAGAGCTAAGATTAAAAGTTTCTCCGATAGATTCGTAGGCATTTTTTTCTATGTCTGCTAAGTCTCTTTCTAGTTGCTGGGAAAAGTTTTTTAGATAATTGATATTAATTTTTATACCATAATTTTCCATCTGCCAAAGCACCATCACTAAGGGAGATTCTATTTCTGAGAATAATTGATATAAAGGGGGAATTTTATTCAATTCTGACTGTAATTTTTCTCGAAGTAAATAGGTAGCATAGGCATCTAATCCGCAGTAGTTGGCAGTAGTGGGAATATCTAAATCAGCGATGGTTTTTCCCGCAGGAATACCGAGACTTTTATAACTAAGGGAAGTGATACCAGTTAAATAGCGATCGCATAAATCTTCGAGATTATGAGTTAGTTCGGGATGGAGGACATAACTAGCCACCATAGTATCAAAAACTAGACCTTTAACGGTAATTCCTTGATGATAAAAAATATCAATATCAAATTTCGCATTCTGGAAGACTTTCGGATAATTATCACCCGCTAAAATTGGTCGTAATTTTTCGAGGACTATCTCTAGATTTAAATTATCGCCGCTCTGGTGGCCGATGGGAATATAGGCCATAGCATTTAATTCTTTTCCCCAACAGCAACCGATGCCGACTAATTTGGCTACACGAGGATTTAAATCCGTCGTTTCGGTGTCCCAAGCGACGGGAAATTGTGGATTAGTGAAAGTTATTAATTTTGCCAGTAAAGCATCTAACTTAGGAATAGTATCAATAATGTCGGGAGCAATTAGAACCGGTGGAGAAATAGGGGGTAAATCAAACAGAGACAATTGATTAGAATCAGCATCGCTAGTTAATTCTAGGGTAGGAGTACCACCTAGATGCTGTTGAATTTGATCGAGTTTCTGGAGAATTTTCTTTAACTCGAATCTTTCCAATAAAGGTTTAACTAAACGCCGATCAAAACCCCGGAGACGAAATTTATCCTCCTCCAGACTAACGGGGGCATCAAGGGCAATTTTAGCTAAATAGCGAGAACTTTCGGCGGCGGTTTTTCCCTCTAATAATTTAGTTTTTACCATTCCCTTAATCGATTCCAGATTGGTATATATATCGTCTAAGTTATCGTATTTTTTTAATAAATCTATCGCTGTTTTTTCGCCAATTCCGCGCACACCGGGGATATTATCAGACTTGTCACCGCAAAGAGCTTTAAAATCTACTACCTGTTTTGGTGTCACCCCTAACTTTTCCGTGACAGCTTGGGAATTGAATTCTGTATAACCCTGTCCCGATGTACTTTTGACCGCATTAATATCTAGATAGAGAACCGTGGTTTTTTTCTCCTCATCTACCAATTGGAATAAATCTCGATCGCCTGTTAAAATCTTGACTGTATAACCATTATCACCAGCTTGTTTTGCCAAAGTTCCTAAAACATCATCTGCTTCGTAACCCGGAGAAGTAACAATAGGAATATTCATCGCTGCCAAGAGACTTTGCAGATTAGTTAAATCGGGGCGAAATTCTTCGGGAGTCTCTTGCCGATTAGCCTTATAATTGACATCAGCTTCATGGCGAAAAGAAGGAGCTGCTAAATCAAAAGCAACTGCTAAATAAGTGGGTTTTTGAGTTTCTAGTAACTGCATCAGAGAATTTAAAAACCCAAAACAAACACTGGTGGGAATGCCAGTAGAAGTACGCAGAGGGCCAGAACGAGACTTAGCAAAGGCATAATAGGCACGAAAAGCCAAAGAATGCCCATCAATCAGGATAAATAGCTTATTTTGCTCGCCACTGTTCATAATCTAGTCTCAAATTTGCGTGTTATTTCCATTTTAAGGATTACCGAGCCATTATTCAGCTATTAGCCTTGAATCGGCGATCGCTGATAAATGATAACTGATCACTGATACTTAACACCTCGTCAAAAAAAATATTTGCCAAAAAACCAGCGTAAGGGTATTTTAAGAATAATTTTATATGTTTACTTTGCGATTACATGAGAATCCTAGTTACGGGTGGTGCAGGTTTTATTGGTTCCCATCTAATCGATCGCTTGATGGAACAGGGTCAAGAAGTGATCTGTCTGGATAACTTCTACACGGGGGTGCGCCGAAACATCGTTAAATGGCTAGGAAATCCTTATTTTGAGCTAATTCGTCACGATATCACCGAGCCGATCCGTTTAGAAGTCGATCAGATCTATCACCTGGCCTGTCCTGCTTCTCCAATCCACTATCAATATAATCCCGTCAAAACGATTAAAACCAATGTTTTAGGGACTATGTATATGCTAGGCCTAGCTAAACGGGTAAAAGCGCGATTTTTGCTCGCTTCTACCTCGGAAGTCTATGGCGATCCCGATGTGCATCCACAAACGGAAGAATATCGAGGCAATGTCAACTGCATCGGACCGCGTTCCTGTTATGACGAGGGTAAACGGGTGGCGGAAACCCTGGCTTTCGAGTATTATCGGGAGCATAAAGTCGATATCCGGGTGGCCCGGATTTTCAACACCTACGGCCCGCGAATGCTGGAAAACGATGGTCGAGTGGTGAGTAATTTCGTGGTGCAAGCTTTGCGCGGTGAACCTCTGACGGTTTATGGTCAAGGTTCCCAAACCCGCAGTTTTTGCTATGTTTCTGACCTGGTGGAAGGGTTAATGCGTTTGATGAATGGGGATTTTATCGGACCGGTTAATCTAGGCAATCCCGACGAATACACAATTCTGGAATTAGCACAAGTGATCCAAGGCATGATTAATCCCGAGGCCGAATTGGTCTATCAACCACTGCCGGAAGATGATCCCAAGCAACGACAACCGGATATCACTCGTGCTAAAACCTATCTGGATTGGAGTCCAACTATTCCTCTAAGTCAGGGTTTAAAAATGACGATCGAGGATTTCCGTTCTCGTCTAAGCTAATCCCTAATCAATAAATTTAACTTAATTGTCACTGGAGTAATTATCATGCGTGTTTGTGTTATCGGAACGGGTTATGTGGGTTTAGTCACCGGGGTGTGCCTAGCACATATCGGCCATCATGTCATCTGTATTGACAACAATGAAGAAAAAGTCAAATTGATGAAATCGGGACAATCCCCCATCTATGAACCTGGTTTATCAGAATTAATGCAGTCTTCGGCAGCCTCCGGCAATCTGGAATTTTCCACGGATCTAGAAGCGGGAGTTAAACACGGTGAAATCCTCTTTATCGCTGTTGGTACACCTGCATTACCCACGGGGGAAAGTGACACTCGTTATGTGGAAGCGGTGGCCCGGGGTATTGGGGCCCATCTCAACGGTGGTTATAAAGTAATCGTCAATAAATCGACCGTTCCCATCGGTTCTGGGGATTGGGTACGGATGATCGTCCTCGATGGAGTGGCCGAGAGACAAAAAAATCTCGTGGCTGCGGTTGGCGGTATTAGTACACTAGAACGCATCGAAGCGGAATTTGATGTGGTCAGCAATCCCGAATTTTTACGGGAAGGTTCGGCAGTTTATGATACTTTTAACCCCGATCGCATTGTTTTAGGCAGTAATAACCCGAAAGCCATTGAAATGATGAAGGAATTGTACGCGCCTTTGGTTGAACGCCAATTCGCTGACGATCCCTCCTTGCCTCCCGTTCCCGTGGTGGTTACGGATCTCAGTTCGGCGGAAATGATTAAATACGCCGCTAATGCCTTCCTAGCGACCAAAATTAGCTTTATTAACGAAGTAGCTAATATCTGCGATCGCGTGGGGGCCGATGTCACCCAAGTGGCTAAAGGTATCGGTTTAGATTCCCGTATCGGCAGCAAGTTCCTCTCGGCCGGAATCGGTTGGGGGGGTTCCTGTTTCCCCAAAGATGTGTCAGCTTTGGTCCATACCGCAGAAGACTACGGTTACGAAACGGAATTACTCAACGCCGCTATCAATGTTAACAAACGTCAACGGACAATTGCGATCGAAAAACTGCAACAGGAATTAAAAATCCTCAAGGGTAAAACCGTCGGTTTGTTGGGATTAACTTTTAAACCCGATACCGATGATATGCGCGATGCTCCGGCTTTAACCATGATCGAACAGTTAAATCGTTTAGGTGCTAAGGTAAAAGCTTATGATCCGATCGTTTCCCAAAGTGGTTTAAGTCACGGTCTAAGTGGTGTGATTATCGAATCGGATCCAGAAAGATTAGCCGATGGTTGTGACGCTTTGGTGGTGGTGACGGAATGGCAAGAATTCCTCCGTCTCGACTACGGCAAAATGGTTAAAACCATGCGCGAACCCGTTTTAATTGATGGTCGCAATTTCCTCGATCCTGCGGTGGTGACAGCAGCTGGTTTCCGTTACCTCGGTATTGGACGTTAATCCCAGGAATCCGCCTTTTCAGCAGGACTGACGCGGTTGGGGAAGGGACAAGCAGCACCAACCCTTACCCCTGCTCCTAGGGGCGAAAATTGCCCAATTATGCCAGTTGAAAAACGAAAAATTCCTAGCTGACCATGGGGATAGTTGCAATGGTTAAATGATATGAACAGGAGCCACTAGAATCCGGGAGCACTCGGTAGAATTGAATTGAAAAACTAGAAATCAGTTTTAGCAATACCTATGGTTAGCTCTGTTCAATACCGCTACACTAACGAACAAGTTAGGGACTGGTTACGGGGATTACTGACAATTGCCTGGTGTGATGGGGATTATAGCGCCAGCGAACAGGAATCGATCGCCCGTTTCGCTCACGAATTAGAATTAGATGACGACCACGTTCTCTATCAATCGATTAGTCCCGAAGAATTGGCCGCAAGTTTCGGTCATGACCCCAGAATATCAGAAAACTTCCTCCGCACGGCGGTTATGGTGGCGATCGCCGATGGCATTTATTCCCCCGCAGAAGCGCAATTACTGCATAGTTATCGGGATGCTTTCGGGTTAGAAATCGAGGCCTTGTCAGCTTTAGAACATACTATCTGTGAAATTCCCGAAATTACCACGGAAGCGCAGAAATCCGAGTTTATCAGTGCCGAACATCCCCACCCGGATCTGCTTCATCCCCTCAAAGATTGGTTAGATGGGTTAGAAATGCACGATCCGCGCTTGGCCCGGTTTATCTGCAAAATGGTGCCGCCTCAATGTCCTTTTGAACGCGATATCGTGCTGTTTGGCCATAAATTAGTCCATATTCCGCCCCTGTGCAAGTTAAATCCTCTCTACGAGCAATTAGTCGGTTTACGCTTCCGGGCTCTATCATACTTAGCCGATGATTGTCAAGAAGATATTTCCGAGTATATTTAGCCAATTTAACTCAAAATTGCGGTTAAAATGGTATAAATATCCTGCTGACAGAAAATATCTCAGCCTCAAGGCTTTTCACTAGCTAAATCTTTCGTTAGAATTAGGTTAAATCGCCGTTAAGAGAAAAACTATGAGTAAAAACTCCCGACGAGTCGATTTTCCTGATTTACCGGGTCTAAAAAACCTGCGCTCCTATCAATGGCAGTGGCTAGGCCGAGATATACTCGCCGGTGTCACCGTGGCAGCCTACGCTATTCCCCAGTGTATGGCCTACGGCGACCTGGCCGGGGTCGAGCCGGTGGTGGGATTGTGGACTCTCGTGCCGGCCGCCCTAGTTTACGCCCTTTTCGGCTCCTCATCGCAACTATCCCTGGGACCAGAATCGACCACGGCAGTGATGACGGCGGCAGCGATCGCACCTATGGTAAGCCTTCAAGGAGAAAATTACGGCAGTTTAGCGGCTTTTTTAGCCCTAATGGTCGGTTTAATCTGTTTAGTTGGTTATGTCGCCCGCTTGGGATTTTTAGCTAATTTACTCTCCAAACCGATCCTGATCGGTTATATGGCGGGAGTGGCGGTGATCATGATTGCGGGACAACTGGGTAAAATTAGTGGTTTGTCAATCCGTGAAAATACGGTTTTTAAAGAAATTTTAGCTTTTTTTCGGGGAATAAACCAATGGCACTGGCCAACCCTTAGCCTCGCTCTATTTCTGCTCCTATTTCTATTTTTCATCCAAAAATATTTTCCCAAAGCACCGGGTCCCTTGCTGGCGGTTTTACTGGGAACCCTCGCCGTCGCCACCCTCCATCTCGATCAAGAGGGGGTGGCAGTAGTGGGGAAAATTAGTAATACTTTGCCCAATTTTGGCTTACCAACCCTAGATTTTTCCCAATTACTACCTCTAGTAACCGCAGCCGTCGGCATTGCCCTCGTCGGCTATTCCGATAACGTCTTGACCGCTAGAGCCTTCGCCGCACGCCATAACCAAGAAATCGATGCCAATCAAGAATTTTTAGCCCTGGGACTGGGGAATCTGGCGGCGGGTTTTTGTCAGGGATTTCCCATCAGCAGCAGCGCCAGTCGCACCGCGGTGGGCGATTCGGTGGGCAGTAAAAGTCAGCTTTATTCCCTAGTGGTGGCAGTGGTGGTGGTGGCGGTCATTTTCCTGCTCGGTCCGCTACTGGTACTCTTTCCCAAGGCCGCCTTGGGTGCGCTGGTGATTTATGCGGCCTGTAAACTGCTGGATATTGCCGGCGCTAAACGACTCAAACGCTTTCGCAATAGTGAGTTTAATCTCGCTGTCCTGACCATGGTGGGGGTGCTAACCACGGGGATTTTAAGCGGGGTTGCCATCGCCATTGGTCTCTCGGTTATCGATTTATTGGCCCGCATTACCCGGCCCGATGATGCGGTCTTGGGTACAGTCCCGGGGGTGATGGGTTTACACGCACTCCAGGATTGGCCAGAAGCGCAAACAATACCGGGGTTAGTTATCTATCGTTACGATGCCCCCTTATTTTTTGCTAATGCGGCCGACTTTAAACGTCGCGCCCTCAGCGCCATTGCCCGGGAGACAAAACCGGTAGAATGGTTTGTCTTGAATACAGAGGCACTCGGGGAATTGGATAGTACAGCCGTGGAGATTATCGAGGAATTAGCAAGGGAATTATCAAGACAGGGTATAGTTTTCGCCCTAGCGAGGGTTAAACACGATCTGTACTTACAATTGCAACGTTCCCGCTTGTTAGATAAAATTAGCCAAGAGAGAATTTACTATACTTTGCCGGCGGCGATCGAAGCTTTTAAACATCGTTAACTGATAGTTAGGGGTCGAGAATGGAATCGCCTCCATCCCCTCCCATTCAGAACCTACCCGTGCATAGTTTTCGGACTTTATTGAAATTAGGTGATAGAGTTGTCTAAGTTGGGCTTCCGTCGGTTGCATTTAGTCATTATCGGCTTGATTTTAGATTATTGTTCATTTTTAGCATCATTAACTGAAAGTCACTTCCCTAACCTATTTAGCATCAGTTTAACCCATTTTTCAAGAATCTAGGCTAGAATATGAAGACAAGACGTATTGCTCTGGGTTAATCTACTCTGTAGAAGCTAAGAAGGTAATCAAAATGGCTAAATATTCGCCTCTTATCCATGTATCTCCTGAAACTATGAGTGGTGTTCCCGTTTTTTCAGGTACTAGAGTTCCGATACAAACACTTTTTGATTATCTTAAAGCAGGAGAATCAATTGATGATTTTTTAGACGGTTTTCCAACGGTAACAAGAGAACGAGTTATTAGCTTACTTGAAGAATTTGAAAAAGAGCTTATTGATAGGGTAGCGTGAAATGAGGCTTCTTTTAGATGAATGTATTGACCGAAGATTAATGAGGGATTTTACAGGTTATAATATCAAAACTGTTCCGCAAATGGGATGGACTGGGATCAAGAATGGTCAACTGTAAAGATAATTACAGAATCTAAAATAAACTTATTTTCCTTCCAAGATAAATTTATCTCCTGAACCAAATCGATAATACTTTTTCCCTGTTAGTCTATCTTCTGCAATTTCGACATTCTTACAGCTTATCATTCCTCTAGTATCTGAATTACCAATACGACTGTATCCAAAAGCATCAGCATAACCTACACACTTACCTGCTGATATAGGTATTAAACAGTTATATCCATCTGAAAACAGAGAACCTGATATAGTGGGATTAACTCCGTTCCGCGTACATTCATACTGACGAAGAGATTGGCTAATTAAAATATCATTACTCATATTGTTTGCTTGTATGGGAGCAGAATTAATTAATCCCACACCAATGAACATACAGAGGATTTTAATGGATCTCATAGTGAGTAGTTACTGCAAAAACAACCATAATAAGCAGAATCCTAACTAATAAGTTTAAACATTTTCAAGACGGAAAAAAACGGATATTGTCGGAAGTTTTGTTAACTATGTTTACAAATATCGGAAAATAACGGACAATGACGGTATTGTGTCCTCAAATCTTAACATTACTCCCATGGATACCCAAGAAGTCTTCCAAATGGGAAAGCATCTCGATACATTGCAATTAGGGATTTTAAAGAACGTTTTTGATGGTCAGAAATATGCAAAAATAGCAGAAGAATATAATTGTTCTGAAGGTCATGCCAGAGATAAAGCCTATGAACTTTGGCGCATTCTTTCGGAAGTGTTAGGGGAAGAATTAAATAAATCAACTGTTCGATCAGCAATTGAAAGGTTAATTGTCAGTAATAGTATTAATAATTTGGGTAATAAATCTGTAAAAATTGATCAGGTTACTTTCTGTCATAACCCTTCTAATAATCGAGAAATAGAAAATTATCATATTTATAAAACTGAAAACAATGTTATTAAGGCAAAACTAGAAACTGTTCCCAAACTAATAGGATTAGGATTAACGATCGAACAAATTGCTCAAGCTCTTGATTTAGATATACAATTAATTTTAGATAGTCTCAAACCAGAGTAAAGTTGATAACTTCATCAAGATATCGATGTCAAGCTGCTTTGATCCACCATTGACGAGGATAGGGAAATGGAGAAATTTCAACTAATACCTCAAAACCAAACCCCCAACCCCAACACCTAGAACTGCTATAGTTAAAAAATGCCTTAAATTGTCTTGCTTAGTGTCAAAAACAATGAGCGAATTAAGTCCCGCCGCTGCTAGAGAAATTGAACGCTGGAGTTAAAGCCATCGCCTGAGTTTTTCCTATCTGCACTTAGCAAAATTTAGGGTGCGTTAGACGGCGACAATCTCTGCTTAAACTTGAATCTAACCATCCGTCGTAACGCACCTATCTATCATTAATTTATCTGGTGCTTTAGCGATAGCGCAACCTACTACTAATACTGACTCATAGCTGTTATAATTAGATCAATGTCCCAGCCAGGGGAAAAACTATGACAACTCTCGACATTTTACCAGAAGTTACCTGTCCCCCCACCGATTTATGGAGTGATGAACCACCCTTGGAAAGTGATTTACACC
>NZ_JADBTZ010000197.1:0-11407 GCF_020245885.1 Microcystis sp. M165S2
ATCTTACACAGCCCAAGGTGCGCCGCAATAGCGACTCTTGTTCTGGTGTGGGGTAAAATCGGTAAGAATATGCTTTTTCCATGTCTCACATTTTAGCATATATTTGGTAAATGCGCTAGTATTTAACGGTAAAGCCGTCGTTCTACGACGGGGTTTCAGACCCAAAATTTTCGATGAACATAACTAGGCGAGAATTGATCCAGCAGACAGGTTGGGGGTTGCTGACTTTGGCGATTAGTCAAGGGACAGTTAACCGTCATTTGGCTGTTCTCGCCGCCCCTAATCCCCGAAAATTGGCTCTTTTAGTCGGTATTGACCAGTATGGGGCGAATATTCCGCCGCTGCCCGGTTGTCTTACCGATGTGGAGTTACAAAAAGACCTTCTCCGTTATCGTTTTGGCTTTCAGGATGCTGATATAGTGACTTTAACGGGACAAAAAGCCAGTCGAGAAGCGATCGAATTGGCTTTTTTAGAACACCTGATCGCCCAAGCTAAAACGGGGGATGTGGTAATTTTTCACTTTAGCGGTTATGGCAGTGTTGGGGCCCGAAAAGAGGTTTTTATTGCTGCTGATGGGGCAGAAAATGCTCTAATTAAGGAAAATATTTTGCTTTTGGCTCGCTGTCTAGCTACGGATAAGTTTAGCTTGATTTTTGATAGTAGTCATCTTCCCCAAAATCGTCCCTATCTCGGTAATCTCCGCGTTCGCTCCTATTCTAGAGCCATTAGTGACCTTAACCCCGCCGAGTTAACTTTCGCTGCCGATATTAAAACCCGTTTTAACCTCAAAAATAAGCCTAGTAACGGCGTTATTCTCGCTGCCGCTAAACCAGAGCAAATCGCCCTGGAATTGAGCGGTAATAGCCCCAATGCTGGCTTATTTACCTATGATCTCACTCAGTATCTCTGGCAAGTTTCCCCCAGTCCGACAATCGCGATCGCTTTTCCCCGTCTCCGCAATCTCGTCGCTAGTCACAGCAGTGAACAACAGCAACCGGCAATCCTAACCAGTAATCAAAAAAATAATTCTGCGGCGCTTTATCATACAAAGCCAGAAAAGTCAAGGGGTGGGGCAGCAATTGTTACAAATCTTATTGACGAGCGCACCCTAGAAGTCAATCTGGTCGGCCTGCCCTTAGAAATCCTAGAAA
This sequence comes from Microcystis sp. M165S2, assembly GCF_020245885.1. Taxonomy (NCBI): domain Bacteria; kingdom Bacillati; phylum Cyanobacteriota; class Cyanophyceae; order Chroococcales; family Microcystaceae; genus Microcystis; species Microcystis sp. M165S2. The sequence goes on from NZ_JADBTZ010000197.1 coordinate 1,153, forward strand.
ATTACGGAATTAACTCCTGTTTGAGCTTTATTGAGGCGACTGGGGAGGAAATCAGCCTACAAATTCTCGCCCGTCAGGGTTTAAAAGCCAAAGCCCAGTTATTATCACCAACCGCCTCCCTAGAAATAGGACAGATTCTAGAGGAAAAATTGCGGGTTTTTCCGAGTCAAATCGGCTTAATCGTCGGTTTGGATAATAACTTAACCCGGATTGAACGGGTAGATGCCACCAGTACCTTTGCCAGTTTGCCCGATGTGGCCGCCGTGGTTAACATTGGCGAACAAGCGGTAGATTGTCTCTTAAGTCGAGTTGGTAGCGAAGAAACTGGCAATTATCAGTTATTATCTCCCAATGGCTCCCTAATTATCGGTAGTTTAGGGGCGGTCAACGAAGCAATTAAATCGGGAATCAAACGACTGCAATCGCAACTAGAAACCCTGCTGGCCTGCAAATTGTGGCACTTGTTGATCAATCAAGAATCCTCCGGTTTAGCCGTCATTGTCACCCTCGAAAGCATTGATAAAATCTATATCTCCCGTCTGCAAACGAAAAAAGCCGTCAATAATAGCAAGGCCAACGATAACGCTAACAATGACTTAATTCTGCCCGTCGGGACAGAAATTCGCTATCAAATTGAGAATCAAGAAGAACAACCCCTCTACGCACTGATCCTTGTCCTCAACAGCGATCGCCAACCGCTTTTATACTGTTCCTGTTCAGAAACCCCCGATAATTTCACCAATTCCAGCCCATTGGCCCCCTTTGTCGTGGCGGCCAAAACCAAGGCCACCATCCCCAATGACCGCCAAGGGCATTGGAAAATTAGTCAACCCAAGGGCATCAGAGAAAATCTACTGATCCTCAGTCGCCATCCTTTCCCAAAAACCTTTACAATCCTTAATGCTACTCAAAACGTCAAAGGAGAAGCCACCCAACTGCTCACCCTGACCAACCCCCTAGAAATAGCCAGAGCATTCGGTCGCGATCTAAAATTAGATTTAGGTCTAAAAATGGATAGTTCTGGCAGTGTAATTGATGAATACGCCTTTGATCTAGGAACTTGGTCAGGTTTCCGGTTTATTTATCAAGTTATGGACTAAATCGATAGAAAATTCTTATGGAATCCTTGAAAAGAAAAGGTTAAAATCCTAAAACAGCTACCCCTAAATTTCCCGATGAATCTTCTGCCCCGGACCACTCAAAGCCGCCTCAAAAAAATCCCACAAATTCCCAGTGTTTGGGAAGGAGATCGTCGTGCTTTATCCTTATCCGAGAGAATGCCCCGGGCCACCTTAGAACCAAATCAAGAAAGCGGCGGCGAGTGCGTGATCTGGGTGGATGGTAGCGAGGGCTGTGTACGCGCTATGGAAGTAGTTTCCCCCGAAACCGGGCCTGAGGCCATGGTGAGAACCTTAATCCGCGCCATCGAAACACCGCAAAGTCCCGCCCGGCCAGCCAGACCGAAAAAAATTATCGTCCGCGATCGAGAAACACAGTTTTTTCTGCGCGGGGTACTGCAAGATCTGGATATCACCATCGATTATGTCCCCAGTTTGCCCCTGATCGATGATCTCTTTCGTGGATTCGACGAATTCCAAAATAACCGCCCCCCGGCAATTCCTCCCGCTTGGCAGTCCGCTTTAGTGAAAACCGCTCACGAAATTTGGAAAGCTGAACCCTGGTCCTGTTTAGCTGATTACGATATTTTGGAAATTAAGCTCGATCGACCCGATTTCCCGAATCTTTACGCCTGTGTCATGGGAATGCTCGGTCGGGAATACGGAGTCATTCTCTATCGTTCCCTAGAATCCCTCAAACAATTCCGGCAGTCCGCTTTGGCAGAAAAATCGATGGAAAGATTAGAAAAAGCCTTTCTTTCCCAAGATTGTTGGTTTTTAAGCTACGAATTGGCCGATGATGATGAGGACGATGATGAGGATGACTACGATCTAGCCTCGGCTGCCCCCTCCCAAATCCATCCAGTTTTCGGCAGCGTGCATCCCTACGAAGGTATTCGCCCCTATTTAGATGAAGAAGAAGCAATCACGGTATATTTAGCTTTAATGGCTCTGTTGCGCTTTTTTAAAGGCAATCAATCCGCTTTATCCGAAGAACCGATCGGAGAATTACAGCGTCGTTTTCGCATTCCCCTCGATCCCGAACAGGCAAAAGGGGAAACCTTGGCGGTGACGGTGGCCACGATGCCCGATCTATGTGCGGAATTTATGCAACTCTTGGAGGAGGACGACGACGAGGATGAGGATGATGAGGAAGAATCCGTACTCAAGGAGGATTTAGTTCCTGATAATGCACATCTCAGTCTGGGAATGGTTCCCTGGCAATTATTAGATAAAATTCGCAGTCGTCCAAAAATCCATTATCAACCCCAATCCGTACCGACAAAAGGAGAGGGTTTCCCCGTGGTGATGATCCAGACCTCCCGACCGAAAGCCAAGGAAATTATCGAAAAAATCGAACAAGCTGGCGGTTTGGCGGCTATTGGTTTTAACCCCGGCGAAGATCCCCTCGAAGATACCCGTTATGATCTGGGGATTCTGAAAATGGCTAATGGTGATCTCTATCTATTTGGGGAATTCGAGGAAGATGATCCCGACCACCGTAACGCGCGCCGCAATTGGCAAAAACGCATCAAAAATACCGAGGGTTATTGTGGTTTGATTATTGCCATGGGCGTAACCGGTTCCTCCTGCGGTAATCCCCAATTAAACGATATGTTGGCTCTCTATGAGGCAACATCGATCAATAGTAAAGATTTAGACTTGGGAGTTTTGACTCTTATGCCTCACTTCGGTTAATTTGAACGGGCAGCGGCGCAGCTTTTTTTCAGTAATCAGTAATCAGTGAGCAGTAATCAGTAATCAGTAATCAGTAATCAGTAATCAGTAATCAGTTTGCTTGGCAAATTCAGTAATAATTTTGGCGGCATCTTCTCTAAACTCTTGCGGGCAGTTTTCATCCACCAGATCCGGCCACAACGCCGCACAAATTACCGCCCGACACGCGGCCAGTGGTCGCCTTGCCCACCAGATATGAAGTGTAGAAATATGCCCATGACGAATCGATTTTTACCGCCGCGCATGGGCAGAAATTCGCTTAATGGGTAGGTCAACTTCGATCAGGCGTTTAGGGTAGGTCATGATGGTTAAAATTCTACAATTTGGTTAAAAAATCCCACTCATTAAACCAAGTCGAGCGATCAACAAGATTGAGTAATGAAATAAAATCTTGCTCAATATTGAACTCTATATTATGAGGTTTGGTCACTTGATTAATAATTTCTTGAACATCATTTTTATTAGCCATTTTATAAAATTCACGATTGTCATTGATGGTTATTAAATACCTCCTAAATAGATCATTTAGACTAATATCATTTTCTTTAATAGGATTTTGGTTATTCAAAAAATCCCTTTTACTTAGTTGTTCCCTGACGTTGGCATACCGATGGCAAGTCTCATCAATATATTTATCATCAAGACTCTTTAGCTTTTCTTGCATGATTGTTAAATAATGATTCTCTAGGGATTGTACCAAAGCAGATCGATCAACATTAATATCATCTTTTTTGGCTTCTAGCCATTTTTTTAGTAGATGAGATAACTTGATCAAATCCATTAATAAAATTGACTCAAAAGTATAAGACGGAGTGATATACGTTGGAATTTTAACATGACTACCCAGTGCTTCAATAAGCTTATCACGGTGATCATCTTCAATAAAATCACGATCAAAGACGAGAAAAGCCTTACTCCAAAGCGTTTCTTGATTTCTAATTAACTGAAAGATCTTTTTATAACTAGGTAAATTCTTAAAAATTTCAGAGAATCCACCCATCACCCAGAAAGAATATTTTTTTGTATTTATACCAATAGTATTCTTTTGTAATAACGTATAAATTGCTTTTGCATCATCCTGACCTTCGACAAAAATGATTTTATCCGCTTCAACTGCATTAATAAAATCTAAACCATTGCTATTCCCTAAAGAACTAATAATAGGATTTAGCGCAGAGGGATAAATTCCTTTAAAGCGTGGCTCTACGAAAAGTTCTTGTCGAGATAAAGCATTATAATTATATTGAGGTCTATTTTCCAGATGAAATAATTGATGTAAAGAAACCTGTCGAATTAAACTTTCATTATGAGTTGTTAAAAAAATTTGTGTTGTCTCAGAGAATCTAAGCAGTGTATTGATTAGCCGACTCTGTATGTCACGATGAATATGACTATCAGGCTCATCAAAAAGAATCAAATTGAGATCATTTCTTTGCCCAAAAGAATATAAATTTAATAAAATTACAATAATCTGTATTGTGCCACTTCCCAGTAAAGAAATATCTTTTTCTATATCACGATTATCAATTTTGTAATTAATAATAACTTTGACATCATCCCGAAAATCACTGGAAGTAAAAAAGCTGATTTGTGTACTAGAGCTATCAAAGAGAATATACGACAAATCGCGCTTAAATGTCTCATACAATTGAGGGTCTGCTTGATCACTATGAAGAGTGTATAGACGATTACGAATGACTTCAACCGATTCTCGTTTTTGAATTGCTTCTAGCACTTGTGGAGTAGTCAAAAACCTCTCATCCGCTCTAATCGTAGCAACAGGAGAAGCGAAAGAACAGGCAATTGCTTTAGGGAAATTATGACATATTTGGTTAAACTGAAAAAAATCAAAATCTTGACGATTTAAAAATTCTAGCTTGTAGCTGTTGCCATGGGAATTTGTAATTGAAAAACCAATCTTTAATAATGGGTTTGCTCTTTGCTCAGAAGATATATCTTGAAAGATAAAAATTAATTCAATTTTTTGACTTTTATCGCACTGATAAAATAAGTCATCAATATTAGAACTACGAACCGTTTTTATATCTGTGTAAAGTAAATACTGAGTATCTTTAAAAACATAATCCCCCGCTCGATAACGTTCAGGTTTAGCACGAATTGCTTGGTATAACAAGAAGTTAAAGCACTCATGCCAAAGGGCGATCGCCTCTAGCAAATTGGTTTTTCCTGAATTATTAACCCCAGTAAAGACATTAAAATCAGGATCTAGATCTACGGTAACATCTTGAAAAGACTTAAAATTTTTAATCTGAATTTTGCTGATCTTCATTCCCGTTCATCCTGCCGTAGAATTGCCTCTAGTCCAAGCTGATAATGTTCAATGCTTGTAACAGCTTGCCGTCCTAGCGTAACCGCATCTCGAATGACATAAACTTCCGACATCATCCCACAGTTAAACACCCTATAGAGCCAATATTCCCGCTTTAATCGTTCGGCTGTTTTATACTTATCTCTGATGCTAACACAATTTGGAAGTAGGTTAGCCCAATTAAATCTAATTAGGGAGCAGTCTCGTAGGTTGGTTTGAGCGAAACAATACTTAGGAGAAAACGTATTAATTCGATTGAAAAAGCGAAGAGGATGCCGACAAAAAAACCCCCGCCGTTAGCGGGGGAGATGGCATAGTTTTCCTGTGATGCCTAGCTGAGACTTACACCCCGTAAACGAAGTCAGCATTAGTCATGCCAGCTGCGGCAGTAGCCCCAACATTGGCAATTAGGTAACTACCGACGAGGTTGGAATCGTTATACCAGATGTCGCCGTTGCTAGTGTTGACGTAGATGCCGGAGAGGTTTCCCAATGCTCCCCCGGTGATCCCCGCTCCCTTGAAGAACCCGGCAGCGTTAAGGACATTTCCGGGCACATTACCACCAACAAAGCTCAGACCCTTGATCCCCGGATTAATGGGGCCGGTTAAAGTGCTGTCAAGACTGTTCGCCAGAATAATCGTGTCAGCGGGTACAGAGAAGTCGGTGATCAGATCACGGTTCGCTACGTTGTCGAGCCAGAAGAAATCGTTTCCAACACCACCAGTGAGAGAATCCACACCCAAGCCACCATTAAGGGTATCATTGCCCCCACCACCGTTGAGAAGGTTATTGGCCGTGTTGCCCGTGATCACGTTATTACCTGCGTTACCAGTACCGTTAATGGCGGCTGTTCCTGTCAGTGTCAGGTTTTCCACGTTATTTAAGGCAGCAATAGTGTAAGTAACACTAGATTGAATGGTATCTGTACCACCGCCGGCAAGTTCGGTAATAGTATCAGTTGCAGTATCAACAATGTATGTATCGTTGCCTAAACCGCCAATTAAGGTATCAACACCAGCACCACCATTAAGGATGTTATTACCAGTATTACCAGTAATGACATTATTACCCGCGTTACCAGTACCGTTAATTGCTGCTGCTCCTGTTAGTGTCAGGTTTTCCACATTCGCTGGTAGGACGGTAGTAACCCCAGCCGTGAGGGTATCGGTTATGGCTGTAGTTACAGTTGTGGTTGTACCCAAGGTGGCATTGGTGGGAGAAGACAGAGTTAAAGTAAAGGTCTCATCTGCCTCATTAAGAGAATCATTGAGAATGGGAATATTGATGACTTGACTGGTAACACCAGGGGCAAAGGTTAGAGTTCCAATGGTGGCCGTGTAATCCGATGCCGCAGTTGCTGTGCCGTTAGCAGTAGCATAGTTAACGCTGATGGTTTGGCTGCTTGCTTGGGAAAGAGTGGCGGTGTAGGAGGCGTTTTGAGGCGTGGTCAAACCTTCAACAATCGTCTGACTGTTGGGACTAAGATTAATCTTGGGTAACTGAAAGTAGTTGCCAAAATTAATGCCAGTCAATTTTTCCCCTGCTTTCAAGTTTAGAGCATAGGGAGTGGTGGGGAAGGTTTGTATCCAGCCTGTTTGATTCACTTCCAGAATGGCATATTCTCCCGGTCCTAAGTTGCTGAAGGTATATTGACCATCAGCGTTAGTGACTGTGGAAATTTCCCAAGGATCTAATTGTCCATTGGTAACGCTATCAATGTAAATTGTCCAACCTGCTAGGGCTTGTTCACCTGCCTCCCAGATACCATTAGCATTAGCATCGTTCCATTTACTGCCTTGGATGCTTCCAAGTGGAATTTTAATGTCTCCATTTTGAAGTGCTAAGTCCGCTATTTGCTTTGCTCCTTCAAGAAAGCCTTCATCCCCCGTCACCACAAAATCGAAAACCCCACCATTTAAAAAAGCACCTTCAGCAATACCAAATTCCCGTCCCTTTGCGAAAGCGTTTGCTACTCCTTGGGGATTTTGTTGCGCTAAAGTTGCCAGGGAGATGAATTGAGGAGGATCGGGAATGACAGGTATTGGATTGGTTTTAAACAGATTTTCATCCAAACCCACACGCCAACTATCAGCGAATTTTCCATGTATTTCATCCCAAGATGGGTTAGGGCTTAATTTAGTCCCGTCCCTTAGCTGAAAATCATTGTTAGGATTGCCGTCACTGTCACCCAAAAGTCCGTGAACACTACCGAAGCGCAAGACTTCAAGATTGATGTGATTACCATTATCAAACGCCTTCACCTGAGCATCAGCAGAATCAACAATACCATCATCTCCTGCGTAGGTCAAAGTATAGAGGTTACTACTACGCTGGATGATACTGTTGCCAATGCTGAGAGATTGACCATCTGCTAAGGTGGCATTGATGCCATTAATTTGAATTCTATTAGCAAAATCAAGGTCAAAAACTACTCTGTTACCATCCACCAATGTGGCAAAGGCGGTATTAACTGCTACGGAAGTGTTATATATCCAAGGCTTTTGACGAGTCTGCACTACCCAATCATCGCCTTCTCGTTCCGATTCAACAAAAATAAATTCCCCAGAGGCTTGGAAGTCATAATATTTTTTGTCAAATGTCACCATGTGTACGTCACCCCAACCGATACCGCTTTGATTGACTCCGCTATGTAAATTGAGGCGACCGCTTGTGTCATTTGTCCCACTTAGACCAGGAATTACATCTACACCGTTGAGAACATACTGTCTCAATTGCACAGGAGTCAGATCGGGTAAACCTCTGTCCCGTCTGGTTGCTACCATTAAAGCTGCTGCCCCTGCGACATGGGGAGCAGCCATAGATGTCCCGCTGGAATAACCGTAGTTACTTCCCATCAAAGAACCACCTACTGGTAAGGTGCTGTAGATATTTACCCCTGGTGCTGCCAAATCTACAGTAGTTGCGCCATAGTTTGAGAACCCAGCCAGATTGTCGTTGTGGTCTGTTGCTTGTACAGAAATAATGTTATTGAGGTTATAGGTGGCGGGATAAAATGGGGAGATATCGTTATTCTGTGCATAATTACCCGCCGCCGCTACAAATAGTCGTCCGGCTTGAATGGCGGTGTAAATAGCCGTAGAAAATCCTCCACCACCCCAACTATTATTAGTTAGATCTGCTCCATTAGCTGTTGCATATTGTATGGCTTGAGCGATCGCAAAGTTGGAAGCTGCCGCACCACTGGAACTGAATATCTGAATAGGCATGATTTTGACCTTCCAGTTTACCCCAGTTACCCCTATACCATTGTTCCCCTCAGCGCCAATAGTTCCAGCCACATGAGTCCCATGTCCGTGACCGTCCATAGGATTATTATCATTGTTGAAAAAGTCCCAGCCGTGAACATCATCAATATAACCATTACCATCATCATCAAGGAAATTCCCAGGAATTTCTCCGGGGTTAGTCCAAATGTTATTTATTAAATCTGGATGGGTGTAATCCACACCTGTATCAATGACACCCACAACAGCATTACCAGTATTAGGAAACCAGCCCCAACCTTGTAAAGCACCCCATGCTTCTGGTGCATCAATATCGGCATTGGGTGTACCCCCCGTTTGTCCTGTATTATTAAGTCCCCACAGAAGTGGAAAACTGGGATCGTTGGGGATTAAAGGTACAGCCAGTTTATTATCGTTATAGTTGGGTTCGATAAATTGAACACGCAGATCTTGACTGTAGCGTTTAACTGTTTCTTCGACGCTAAGAGTGGTGGCTATCTGCCACAATTGAATATCTAATTTGGGAATGGTTCCCGCGACTTTCGCTCCTAATTCTGTTTGTAAATTTTTAATATCTGCTGCTGAAATATCTCTTGATAGTTTGATGATGACTTGGTTGGGGACAAAGGTGAGGCTGGGGGTTGTTGGAGTTAGATTCTGCTCTACCTGAATACTCTGCCCATCTAATGTAATCGTCGCGTGATCATTCTCTACCTTCAAAGCCTGTAATGTCCCGGCACTGAGAATATTACCACGCACTAAGTTAGAAAAAATGTCTCCCTCATCACCAGCGCTATCCGTCTGATTGATATGAGCATCAATAAAATGCCCGTATTCTTCTAATAAAACCGCAATAATGTCTGTATCCGTAGCTGTATCAAGAAAATTAGCAGCGAGATAAATCTTATTCGTGCTAGTCCCATAAGCACCACTAGCGTTACCAAGAATGCTACTATCCAGAACTTCAATTTGCGGAAAGGAACTAAAATCACCTACAAGCCATTGAGAACGGAGATTTGTGGCTACTGTATGGTCATATTGTGTACCAAATGCTATTTCGAACAAATTCCAGAAGTCATTTAAACCAGCAAAGTTTTTCAGTTGGTTATAGGTCTTGTTGAGAGTGGTCTGAAGAAGATTAGTCATAACATCCTTTCCATCAACTATTTGTTTGCATTTACATTTGATCGCTCAAGACTTATGAGACGGGTACTAGCGATCGCCTGGATTCATGAAAGTCATGGCTGTGTAGTATTGTAGATAGTTTTTGCGGAAATAAATTTTTGAGGAAATAATTTTTAACATCGGATTTAAATATCGGACTATTATGTATTTAATATTGCTTGATTTTTCTGGATATTCGTTACTTGGTATGATTCGATCAGGGGGCATAAATCGACTAAATCCTTATCTGGCAAGAGACTCAATTGATTAGCTCGTTCTAGATAGAAAACAATTGGCAAAAATCGCAGCAATGTCTTTCTATGTAAGGGTTTTATCCTTTATAACCCCCCTCCATTGCATAACACAAACCGAAGAACCATTTTTCTATGTAAATCCTGATCAATGACTATTTAGTTAAGAAATGTAACAAAATAGCCATTAAAACGGCTTACCATCTTGACAACCAAAAAAAGAACAGCACAATTATTTGTAGGATGGGTTACGCTACCGCTAACCCATGTGGGCGTTGGGTTTCATGCTTCAACCCAACCTTGTATATTGAGAGAGGTGGTAGACCGTCCCAACCTTGGTCGGAAAAGACCGCTTCGTAGCAAGGGTCACCACCATAATCTCCCTGACAAAACTCGAACAGTCGCCGGGG
>NZ_JADBTZ010000198.1:0-18702 GCF_020245885.1 Microcystis sp. M165S2
GATAACTGATAACTGATAACTGATAACTGATAACTGATAACTGATAACTGATAACTGATAACTGATAACTGATAACTGATAACTGATAACTGATAACTGATAACTGATAACTGATAACTGATAACTGATAACTGATGCTTACTCCTTTTGATTCCCCCAAATCTTTACATTGGCAGCAAAGCTTGCGAGCGCCGATTGTTCGTCAATTGGAGATATTTGGCTTTACAATGCAGTTTTTGACTTTTTTGCTCTGGGATCGTTTAACGGGGGCTAATAGGGGCAAAAAACGGCAAAGGAGAGCGAAATGGTTAGTAGATCGCCTGATAAATTTGGGGCCAACTTTTATTAAAATTGGGCAATCTTTATCGACGCGAGCAGATTTAATTCCGCTCGAATATATCGAACAATTAACCCAATTACAGGATCGAGTTCCCGAATTTAATAGTCAAGAAGCGATCGGAGTTATTGAAACAGAATTAGGACAAACCCTAGATAATTTATTTGAAAGTTTTACCGTGTCTCCTCTCGCTTGTGCCAGTTTAGGACAAGTGCATCGAGCGCGGTTATTAAGTGGGGAAGAAGTCGTTATTAAGGTACAAAGACCGAATTTGGAAGGACTATTTAATCTCGATTTTGAATTGTTGCATCGTCTCACCCGTTGGTTAAATATTTTCCCCGTGGTGAAAAAATATAATTTAGAAGCTATCTATCAAGAATTCTTTGAACTACTCTTTCAAGAAATCGATTATATTCATGAGGGCAAAAATGCCGATCGCTTTCGGGAAAATTTTAAGAATTATCCCCAGGTAAAAGTTCCTTTAGTTTACTGGCAATATACCACCCGCAGGGTACTAACTTTGGAGTATGTGCCGGGGATTAAAGTCGATGATCGAGAGACTTTACTAGCTAATGGTATTAACGTAGATGGGATTATTCAACTGGGGATATGTTCCTATCTCAAACAACTATTACAGGATGGTTTTTTTCAATCAGATCCCCATCCGGGTAATATGGCAGTTAGTCAGGAAGGGGAGTTAATTTTCTACGATTTCGGCACGATGTTCGAGTTAAAGTCCGTCGCTAAAGATCAAATGATCGAAACCTTTTTCGCTATCTTGAGAAAGGATACGGAAACAGTCTTAAAAACCTTGATGTATATGGGGTTAATTGAACCTGTTAGAGACCTGCAACCTGTGCGAAATATCGTGCAGTTTCTCTTAGATGAATTTCGCGATAAACCGGTAGATGTGAGGGCCTTTGAACAAATTAGCGATCAAGTGTATTTAATGTTTAAACAGCAACCTTTTCGCTTACCTCCCCAAATGACTTTTATTATTAAATCTGTCACCACTTTGGATGGGATTGCCCGCTCTTTAGATCCCCAGTATAATTTATTAGCAGCTAGTCAACCTTTTGTGAAAAGTCTAGCGGTATCGGGAGGAACTACCAACACCATGCTTACCCTAGCTAATCAAGCGCGCACTTTTCTTAAACAACAATGGCAAAAAGGTAATAAAAACGAGAGAATGATCCGTCAATTAGAGGAAAAAATCGAGCGAGGAAATTTAGTTTTTCAAGTTAAGTCACGGGAAAATGAACGACTTCTGAAAAGAATTTATCTAGGAATTAAAGTATTAATTAATGTCTGTTTACTGGGATTTAGTATTATCTCAGCCATATTTTTATTAGACACCAACTATAGCAAAATGGCCATTATTCCCTTCAGTTTAGCCGGGTTATTTGCTTTATTTTTTCTGCGTTCTTCCATGGCTTTATTGATTCAGGAAAGATTAGATAAAATGTTAGACAAGTAAATAATTATCATTTTTATTAGTAGATGGTTTTTGTTATCGGCAACAAAAATTAAAGTTTGACGGGCTGTCTGTTGACAAGATTTCCAGAAATTATCATAATAAAAATGTTTTCATTGTACCCAGCAGCAAGAGGACAAGAAAATGTTGTTAAAATCTTTAGCCCTTAGTTCCCTGGTCGGATTATCCTTAGTTACATCTATCCCAGTCTTGGCTAATCCTGGCGTTTCTCCAGTACAAACTAACGAAGCAATAATTGCTGTCGGTCAACAAAAAACCGATTTATTTGTTAATTTAACCACCGATGATCCTTGGCGAGCTGCAATGGCCATTGGTGTCGCCACCAATATGTTGAAAAAAGGTCACTCAACCACTATTTTTTTGAATATTACAGGGGTACACCTCGCCGCAACGACAATTCCTCAACACACTAACGGTATCACCGGTAAAACCCTGCAAGCAATGTTAGTAGATTTCATCAGTCAAGGGGGAAAAGTCTTAATTTGTCCCTCCTGTATGAAACAAGCAGCAATAAAACCCGAAGATCTAATTGCCGGTGTGGTGACAAGTTCCCCCGATTCCCTGGAAGCAAATTTATTTAACGAAACGGTTAAAGTAATTAGCTGGTAAATCTAGCATTTTCTAGAGAATCTAGAGACCTTAACAATAAGGTCTCTATTATTAGTAGATTTATTTTTGCTTAAAAGAGCGGCCGCTCTTGACTCAGTCGTTATACCATTTTTCTTGGTTCGTGGACCGCCCCCCAGAAAGCTAAGCTGTTGACTATCTAGGGTTTGCTGAATATTACTGGGAGCTTTACTAGAAAACGGTTTTGGGACTTTTTTAGTCAAAAAAGTGCAAGAGACAAACGTTGAGAAATCGATCCGAGGGACTCATACTAAATCCGTTGAGTATAGGCTACTTATGAGGACAGGCAAAAGGTACTCATGCAAAATGCAAAAGGAGAAATAGATAATCAGTCTTTAATAACAGGATTTATAGCAAAGACCAAGGTGCTTAGGACAATCCATCGCTGAAACCCTGTTCAGATAAGAGTTTGAAAATTGAAAGCGTCCTAAATAACCCATTATTTGCTATAGTATTCAGATCTTGATTCGGCAATGCTGGCACTCAAATTAATACTCGTAACCATAGACAAAAGGTTATATAAATCTAACTAATCATTTACTTGAGTAATTGGTATTTTACAAATCGCTGAAAGCAAGTCACCATAGGAATTAAGCAAATGCAGTTCCGAATCAAATCCTGTGGGAGATAGAAATTATGGTTGCTTTAATCACCCCAAAACCCGCTAAAACCAGCCGTTTAACCACACAAATCCAAGAAATCGCCGAAAATACTTTTACCTTGCGCTGTTTGGATTGGGATCGCGAGCGCTTTGATATCGAATTTGGTTTAGAAAACGGTACCACTTATAATTCTTTTGTTATTCAAGGGGAAAAAACCGCCCTAATTGACACATCTCACCGCAAATTTGATCGCCTTTATCTGGACGAATTAACTAAACTAATCAATATCAATCATCTTGATTATTTAATTATCAGTCACACCGAACCCGACCACAGTGGTTTAGTCAAAGAAGTTTTGGAATTAGTCCCAGAAGTTACCGTGGTTGGGGCAAAAGTTGCCATGCAATTCCTCGAAAACATGGTACACAGACCCTTTAAACAGTTAATCGTTAAAAGTGGTGATACTTTAGATTTAGGTAATGGTCATGTCTTAGAATTTGTTTCAGCCCCTAATCTTCATTGGCCTGATACTATCTTCACTTTTGATGCTAAAACTGCCACCCTTTTTACCTGTGATGCCTTCGGAATGCACTTTTGCGATGATCAAACCTACGATCGAGAAAAAGAGCTGCTAGAAGCCGATTTTCAAACCTATTATGACTGTCTGATGCGACCGAATGCTCGTTCAGTTTTAGGGGCAATTAAAAGAATCGAGAAATTTGAGATTAATCTCATTGCCACCGGTCACGGTCCCCTATTAAAACACCATATTTCTGATTGGGTGGGACGCTATCAAACTTGGAGTCAAGAACAAACTTCTGCCGATACTTTAGTGGCTGTATTCTTTACCCAAGATTACGGACAAAGTGAACATTTAGCTACTATGATTAGTCAGGGTCTGACTAAAACTGATGTGGTGACAGAATTAGTCGATATGAATAATGCTGATCCCCACGAAGTCAGAGAATTAATCAATCAGTCTAAGGGAGTTGTCATCGGAATGCCTCCCCAATCTTCCCCGATTAACCAGACGATTTTAAGCACAATTCTTGCTTCAGTTAATGGCAAACAAGCGGTAGGATTATTTGAGTCAGGAGGTGGGGAAGATGAACCAATTTTTCCCTTAAGAAATAAATTACAGGAAATGGTCGCGATCGAAGCTTTTCCTCCTCTTTTAGTTAAAGACAATCCCAATCAATCCCTCGATTTTATTGCCGATGAAGCAGGAACCGACCTCGGCCAATGGTTAAGCCGAGAAAAAACGATTAAACAAATTAAATCGATTAACAACGACTTAGAAAGAGCTTTAGGCCGTATTAGCACCGGATTGTACTTAATTACTTCCCAAAAAGCCGATTTATCTAGTGCCATGATTGCCTCTTGGGTGACACAAGCAAGTTTAAATCCTTTAGGTGTGGCGATTGCAGTGGCCAAAGATCGGGCAATGGTATCCTTTTTACAGCCTAGCGATACCTTTGTTTTAAATGTTTTAGCTGAGGATAATTACCAGAAATTAATGAAACATTTCCTCAAGCGTTTCTCTCCCGGTGCCAATCGTTTTGAAGGCATTAAAACCTATACTGCCAATAATGGATCACCAATTTTAGCCGATGCCTTAGCTTACATAGAATGTGAAGTAACCAGTCGTTTAGATTGCGGCGATCATTGGGTAGTTTATTGTACCGTTAATACTGGACGAGTTGCCCGTTTAGATGTCTTAACTGCTGTCCATCATCGCAAAGTTGGCAACCATTATTAACAGTTATCAGTTATCAGTTATCAGTTATCAGTTATCAGTTATCAGTTATCAGTTATCAGATGTGAGTTATCAGATGTGAGTTTTCAGGGGATAGTGTTAAGTAGGAAGTTACCGCTTTCTTTTCACTGATTACTGTTTACTGCTCACTGATAACTGAAACACCCAATTCTATCAATCTTAGGAGAAATAAAATGTACGAACCAATTAAAAACCCTTCCCCAATGATGGTGCGAGTAGTGCAAGTCTTAGAAATGATTCAAGATTTAATTGTCATTTCTCTCTGTATTGGTTTATTTAGCTTCATGGTGTTAGAAGTCAGAGAAATGTTTATGTCGCTGCTGCCACCGATTCAATTTCGGATTGTTACCGCCGATATTTTATTCCTCTTAATTCTAGTAGAATTGTTCCGATTGTTAATTATTTATTTGCAAGAAAAACGAGTTTCTATCGGTGTTGCTGTGGAAGTTTCTATCGTCTCGGTTTTGCGAGAATTAATTGTTAGAGGAGTCCTAGAAACTAATTGGACACAAGTATTAGCTGCCTGTGCTTTTCTAATAGTTCTCGGCACATTAATGGTGTTAAGAGTTTGGCTTCCTCCCACCTTTGAAGGTATCGATCCTGAACAAAAAGTTTCTGAACGTTATCGTCAACATTTAGTTAAAGAATTAACTGAAATAAACAGCAAAATTTAGTCAGTTATCAGTTATCAGTTATCAGTTAGAAGGGGATAGGTAAATGGGGGAATAGGGAAATGGGGAGATAGAGTAATTTCAACTAAAACCCTAAAACCCCACACCCCAACACCCCACACCCCACACCAAACACCAAACACCAAACTTAACAATTATGAGCGCTACTACCTTAATTCCTAATCCTGCTATTAATAATCGCTCCCGCGATGTTCAAACCGCAGAAATTGCCGATAAAACTTGGGTTTTTCGCTCCCGTACTTGGGACAGATTAAAATTTGAAATAGAATATGCTCGTCAACGGGGAACCACCGCTAATTCCTATCTTATCTGTGGTGATAAAACCGCCTTAATCGATCCCCCTGGAGAATCCTTCACCGAAATTTATTTAGAAGAAATTCGTCAATATATCTCCTTACATCGTCTCGATTATCTGATTCTCAGTCACGTTAATCCCAACCGTATCGTCACTTTAAAGGCATTATTAGCCGAAACCCATCAAATCACCATCCTCTGTTCTAAATCTGCCGTCAATACCCTTAAAAATGCCTTTCCCGATGCACAAATTTTTGGCATACGAACCGATGAAATCCTTGATTTAGGGCAAGGTCATCAACTAAGTTTTATTAATGTCCCTACGCCGCGCTGGCCTGATGGTATCTGCACTTTTGACCAAAAAACCCAAATTTTATACAGCGATAAATTCTTTAGTGTGCATCTGTGCAGTGACGCTCTTTGGGATAAGAATTGGAAAGAATTAGATGTGGATCGTCGTTATTATTTTGATTGTCTCCATGCCGTGCAATCCAAAGCGGTAGAAACAGCCCTCGACAAAATTAAAGAATTTCCCGCTCAATATTATGCACCCGCCCACGGTCCGATAATTCGTTATAGTCTTAGTCGTCTTGCCCACGATTATCGTTATTGGTGTCAAGAACAAAAAACTCGACCTCTACAAGTGGCTTTATTATATGCTTCTGCCTACGGAAATACTGCCACCCTGGCCCGCTCGATCGAACGGGGATTATTAGAAAATGATCTGGCCGTAGAATCAATAAATTGTGAGTTTGCCACCCCCGCCGAAATTAGTCAAGCGATCGAAAATTGTGACGGATTTATTATCGGTTCTCCCACCTTAGCCGGTCACGCTCCCACCCAGATCCAAACCGCTTTAGGAATCGTTCTTTCCACGGCAGCAAAAACTAAATTAGCCGGGGTTTTTGGTTCCTACGGTTGGAGTGGGGAAGCTGTAGATTTAATTGAAACTAAACTCAAAGATGCCAATTATCGCCTCGGTTTTGAATCCTTGCGCGTGCGTTTTAGCCCCACAGAAAGCTGTTTACAAGCAG
Organism: Microcystis sp. M165S2; assembly: GCF_020245885.1. NCBI lineage: Bacteria > Bacillati > Cyanobacteriota > Cyanophyceae > Chroococcales > Microcystaceae > Microcystis > Microcystis sp. M165S2. The sequence continues at coordinate 6,859 of NZ_JADBTZ010000198.1, forward strand.
GTTATTTAGCCGGAGAAACCTTCGCCCGGACCTTGAAAAAAACCAAAAAATTGCGGGTTCCCCAACAGGGAATGACCGAAACACAAATCGATCGCACTGCCCAGGCCGTTGGTCGGATCGTCGGTTCCCTCTCTGTTCTCACCACTCGTCAGGGCGAGGATCATGCTGGTTTCCTGACCTCTTGGGTATCCCAAGCCAGTTTTAACCCCCCGGGGCTAATTATCGCCGTTGCTGACGAACAAGCCGCCGATCGCCTAATTAACTCAGGAACCGCCTTTACCTTGAATATTCTCAAGGAAGGGCGCAATTTACGCCGTCATTTTTCCAATCGCATCAAATCTGGCGGCGATGTCTTTACGGGATTAGAAACCCAAGCCGGGGAAAATGGCTGTCTGATTTTAAGCGAAAGTCTCGCCTATCTAGAGTGTACGGTCAAAGAGCGACAACTATGCGGCGATCGCTGGTTAGTCTATGCTACCGTCGAGCGCGGTCAAGTTTTGGATAGTAACGGTGTCACCGCCATCGGTCATCGCAAATCCGGTAGTCAGTATTAAAACTGGACTAGCGGGGCAAAGCTCCTGACTTTCCCCCCATCATCGGCCTAGATTTCTGGGAAACAAATGTTATGTTAGTATACAAGGTTGTCCGACCGGGTTATTTTGTCTTTGTTTCCCCATGAAAAAATTGCCGCTAATCCTATCGGTGGGGAGTGTCGCTTTATTGTTGGTGGGGTGTCCAGCTTCTGACCAAGCTAATCAATCCCCACCGCCTACCCAAGAAACCCCCACCCCCTCTCCTAGTCCCCCGGCTGCCCAACCACCCGCCTTTAGCAATCCTGTACAACCGGCTACCAAACCAACCACCCCAAGGGTAGCGAGATTGATTCCTGCTACCGATCCTGACCAAAAACGGGCGGAAATTAATCGCGGTTCCAGGGATAAGGATCCCTTTGCCCCCTTAGACCTACAACCAAATATTACAATTACAGTGGCGGAAAAACCCCCGGCTGGGACTCCGGCGGCCACCGGCGCACCCGCGGCCGCACCCGCACCCGCACCCAGGGTCAATCGTCCCACTCCCAGACCACCGATAGTGAAAGCACCGCCCACTCTTAGACTACCGATAGTGAAAGCACCGCCCACTCTTAGACTACCGATAGTGAAAGTGCCGCCACCACCACCGCAACCGACGGAAGCAGAAGAAGTGCAAGTATCGGGCATCGTCCAATTACCTAGCACTCCTATGGCGATCGTGAAAGCCCCGGGAGAAGCCACGGAACGTCGAGTTATCCCCGGTTCTACCCTCTCTAATGGTTTAATTTTAGTTAAAGCGATCAACACCGATCCCGATAACCCCTATATTGTCCTACAACAACGCGGTCGAACTATTACCCGTCGTTTAGGGGATGGTGTCCCCGAACCCGCCGCCGCACCGCAAGCCTCGATCAGCTATAATGTTTCCGAATCAGGAGAGTAAAACCCGTGCGATCGATTGCTATTCAACAAAAACAAACCATTATTTATCTGCGAATGCCCTTGGCTATCTATCGAGAATTAGCCAGCCATTTACAACAGGTTCAAGGGGTCGAAACCCACCTCACTCCCCAGCAGTTCCAACAATTCGATTATCACCAAAGTCAGATCGGTAGTCTAGAAATTAACTATACCGAGGCTTTTCAGGAAAGCGATCGCACTTTGGTGACGGCAATTCTCGATTATTATGCCCAACGTCACGGCTCCTATCAGCTTTCCTAAGCTTTCTCTCCTCACCTTTTCCCCGATTACCGAATTTCTTCTTAAAAACTAAAAGTATTTTATAGGAGTTATCTTAATGCTGGGGATGATGCCAAATCCCGTCATACTTCATCTAAATTTATCTGTCAATACCGCTTCATTTTATGGACAAGAACAAGGGGATAAAAATTAAAATCTTTCTGATTTTAAGCCACCGACGACCAGTGGTAGTCACTGATAACTGATAACTGATAACTGATAACTGAAATGACCCTACCCAATTCCCTAGAAGAAACAATCCTGCAAGCAAAAGCCGCCACCCAACTGGCTCTAGAATCGGGATCTAGACGCGTACAAGTGGAATTAGTTATCCCAGAAATTGCTCTACAAGCGCAAGCTTTAGCCCTTGATTTTAGCTCTATTTTTGACAGTTATGGTTCTGGTTTAAGGGTAATTTTTCCCGATACTGGGGCCGCCATGTTAGCTCGACGGGATTGGGGAGAAACAGTTTTTCAACTGGGAGATTTAGGTAGTCGTTTTATTCCCATCGAAAACAAAATTAAGCCCGAAGATGAAGCTTTTTTAGTTGTTTGTCCCTCCTCGGTCGAGATTAATTCCGTAGAAAAACTCTGTAACCTGGCCGAAGAGCGCCCCGTGGTTCTTCTGATTCCCCAATTGGAAGATGTATCGGTAGTAGGTATCGGTTACGCAGCCCGACAATTGCGAGAAAGATTTTTAAGTACCCTAGAAAGTTGTTATTATTTTCGTCCCTTGGAATCAGCGATCGTGTATCGTTCCTATCCCTCTTTGTGGCAAGTTTGGCTAGAAAAAGAAAACGGTTACGAGTTAATTTCCGAACAACCCACTAAACCCATGGGCGAAGCTTTAGAAAATCTGATTCTGAAAGCTTCTAGTAATACTCCTAATGATAGTCCTAATCCTGCTAATAAAGCCAAAAAGTCCGGTTTATTTGCCACTATGGGACGCTTCTTAAAAGCATTGCAACAGTGACATACTCCCCCCGTCAAGTTACGCTGTGACGGTGGGAGTATGTCAATCCCACTCCTGTAAGTCTCTGAGCCAATTTTGCAGCAAGCTAGTTAATTGAGTACGGCGAGTTTCAAAATTGCCAGCAATTGAGAGCAAGCTAACCCCCACCAGCAATCCGATAATCCATTTAAGCAGAGGATAAAGGGAAATCAAAATTACCAACTGATAGAAAGCATTAGCCACAAAAGTAAAAGTGCCAAGATAGAGGAAGGCGCGAATTCGTAAGGCTAATCCGGCAAAAATTGCCACTAAACTGAGGATGCCAGGCAGGATTCCCGTCTGATGATGAAAGCAGAGAGCCGCACTAGCAATAATGCCTGTTCCCAAGAGGCGGAGCAGGTGGCGCAAGGATTTGCCTTGCCTCCCCTGACAGGTAGGTTCTATCCAGACAAGACAGAGGAGAGACAGTCCGACAAGACTGCTGTAGGCGAAGGGAGTTGCCAGAGAGAAAGCCGCCAGCCAAAGGGCGATCGCCCAATTCACTAACAAGAGGGTAAGATAGCGCCACCGGGGTTGCTGCCGCAGCCAAGCCAGCCAAGCATAGAATCCAGCCACCACCAGCAAACTTAGGGGATTGAGCTTGTCTAAACTGCCCCCAAGGGCGAGTCCGGGAAGAACAAGAGCGAGGAATTGCCAAGGACGAGGCGGCCAGCCCCAAAGCCGCCAAGGGAGCAGATAGGTGAAAACAGCCACCCCAGAGGCGATTACTCCCAACCAAGAAACTAGGTATTGAGAGAAGAATTCCATCGGAGGAATAGTATTGGCAGCATAAACCCCAATCCCAGTGGCTTCTAGAATACCCAGATAGACCCAGATTTCAGCGATCGCCTGGTCAGGATGGTTGCGCCCTTGCCAGATAGCATAACGAGTCAAAAAGATACCGGTTGCCAATCCCAACAGTTGATTGACTGCAACGGGATAGAATAAAGCCCCTAGTAACAGGCAACTGCCCAAAGCCCAGTGCAGGTGGGCAACCAACTTCAATTCTGAACCCGTCAGATGCAAGTAGCCAGCCAAGCAGGGAGAGAGCAACCGATAGCCGTAAACCAAGCTGGCGGCCAGGGCTGCCATTGCCAAAAATTGATCGCCTTGGGACAGGTCGGCAATTTGATAAAACAATAGCTCGTAGGCTGAGATGGAGATCCCGCCAATTCCCAGGTACAACAAGGGCTTCCCGTCCGAGGAGCGCCGCCCAACTCCGATGGCAATCAGTACCAGTCCCAAAGAACTCAAGCCAGTCCAACTACTGAAAAATCCCCAACGCAGAGCGGCTCCTAATGCCCCATAGAGCAAGGGTAGGATATTCCAGCTATTGAGCATTTCCCGCCTGTGATATCTGTGCCACCAATCTCCCAACAGTTGGGTAAGCAATCCCAAGAGAATATTGGCGATCGCCAGGGCAATTAAAGACTGCTTAGTTAGGTTGAGAACTTCGATGGTGAACAGTTCCAAGCTCCAGCCTACCCCGTAGATGCCCCAGTTACTCGGCTCGAGGTAGCTTCGATAGGCGATCGCCCCTAAAGTCAGGGCAGCCGCTAGGACAGAGAGGCTCGAGGCAGCCATCCAATCCCAGTAAACGGCTAGAGAATGGAGAGTCAGGGCGACTAACTCCAGACTACAGAGGGTGATTGCCCAGCCATCGCAGGCGCGGGCATAGAGGAGAGCAAGTGCAGAAGTCCGCTGGCTCAACCAATCGCGCAACAGCCAGAGGGGGATAAGGGCGATTGCCCCCGCCAACAGCCAAGCTAATCCAGAGACAGACAATCTCTCTAGTAAGGTAGCACTCAACCCCAAGGACAAGCCGACCGTGATGGCAGCCGCTGCTAATTTTTGTAGGCGATGAGTCTGAAAGAACATCAACCCAGTGGCGATCGCCAAGGTGACGAGACGAGTTTCTTCCCCTACCCAGGTGGGAATTTGGGCAACTAGCAGGACTGAGATGCTCAACCAAATGACTAGGTTAGGTTGGCGCGAGGGTTGCCAACTGCGATAAGCTGTCGCCCCCATCAGCAGCCAAGTGGCGATCGCTTCTTTACCGTCTGGAGAATTAAAGACATTGCCAGAAAGCGCCAATAACATCAGGAGCGAGAGGCAAGTTGCCCAACCATCGCTAACCTGGGCATAAATTCTCGCCAAATTATTCGGTAATGCCCTTAAGCATTGGCGGAGAATCCACAAGCTTGTCGCAGTAATTACCCCTGCCAACAGCCAGCTTGCTTCTTGCCGCAATGCCCAACCAAAACTGCCATCCCACAAACACAGTGCCAGCCAACTCAAGCCAAAACCTACGGTAATCGCTGCTGCTGCTACCTGCTCTAAGTTACGGCTATTGACGAACATCAATCCTGTAGCTATCCCTAAGCTAATTGAGGCAATTCCTGGTTCCAACCCTTGGGAGAGGAGGGCTGTTAAGATAAGCCACTGCCACAGGGCTAAAGCTTCTATACTCAACCAACTGGCAACTTCCCGCCGAGCCAGATTCCAAGTTCCCACCCCAGTCAGGGCCAGGGGAGCCAAACCCCAGACTAAGCCCCACTCTAGCCCCATAAGCGGGCGCTCCAACACAGAGGTCAACTGGGCGAAAACTGCCACCTGATTGAGGACAAACAAGCCATAGGATAGCCCAGCCAAGATTAGTCCCAGCTGCCAAGTTGTGTGGTGTAGGAGATGGAGCAAGGAAGTAGGAGGAAAGGGCTGTTTCACGCTGAATGCCAATTCCAGCACCGCCAGCATGATTAAAATCACGCCCCAAACTGCCCAACTCAACCTTGGCCATCCCCAGTCAATCGCCAAAATTAGGGTGAGCAAGCCAGCTAGGTGAGTGAGATAGGCCAGGGAGAGAAAACGGCGGGAAATCTCTTGAAGGGAAGCTAGTTTGACTTGCCGTTGGCTGAAAATTACTAACGCCAGGGTTGAAGCTGCCAAGTTGAGCGTCCTCAAGGCAGGATTGACTAAGGAGCAAAAGGTCAAGGTTGTTCCCCAGAACAAGGCTATCGGGCCGGTAAAAGAGGCTAATTCCCGCTTGCCCAATTGGGAGAACCAATCTCTCAGGAATAGGATTAAGACTAGGTAAGGAAAGAGCACTAAGCTTAGTAACGCCCAAGGGGTAGCTTCAGCGCCAGTTAAACCAGTCCCCAAGGCGATTGCCGCTTGTCTAAAAGTATCTGGAAGCAAGCGCCAAGCCAGCCACAACCCCTGCAACCCAATCAGCAAGGCTGCTGCCAAGTCGAACTTCCGCCAGGAGTAACCGATGCGTCGGGCAAAAAACAGGAGTGATAAACCACTCACTGCTAGGGCTTGCCAGGGTGTTTCACCTACCGACAGTAACCAACCTAGCAGCAGCAAGCTACCGCCGATACGCTGCCACAAGGAAACAGATTGTCTGGTCTGCCAACTGGCTAACCAGCCGCAAATCCCCACAGCCAGCCCCAATTGGCTAATCTCCACCTGAGCGATAAAAATTGCCCGCACCAGCAGGATAACTAGCCCATAGACGACAATTGCCTCATTTAAGCTAAAAGGGGCTAATCTTGCTCTCCTTGATGCTCCTTCTTGTCTAGCCGCTTCAGGAACACGGGAAAGGGAGATCAAAGTTGTTCCCACCACGCCCAAGTAAGTTGCCAGCAAGGGAAAACCCCCAATTGCCCATCCCCAATGCAGATAGCTCAATCCCAAGTGATTCGGCAGACTTTGAGAAAATCCTGCCGGACCAGTTCCCCCGTACCTCCCCCGGAATAGTTGAACTGTCACGGCGGTAAGGGAAAGGGCAGCCACTACCACAATCAACCAGTCTAGAGGGTTGCGCCACAAGCCCAAGCTATCCATGGCCAGAAAATTCATCGGTACTAGCAACAGGGTAACGAGGCGCAAAGCTTGACTGGTCAGGCGCAGGCCCGGCTGTTGGCTACTCCAAAAACTGGCTCCCCAAAAAGCTAAAGTATAAAGCCACAAAACCCCATACTGTCCGGCGGTTGAGAATTTTTCCCAAAAGTTGGCGGCGAGGACACCAGAGGAGATGACCACCATGAAGACCCCCAACAGCAGCAGCCAGAGGACGCTCAATTCTGCCATCAAAGACTGTAACATTTGTCCAAACTGGCTGGGAGTTTCCTGCCGTCGAGGAGATGTTGGCGGCTGTGGCGGGATTCTACGGGGAGCTTCTGGCCGTCGAGAAGGTAGCGCGGGTGGGGGAGTCTGCTGGGAGGAGATGGGGTCTGGCAGCGGCTCTCTGGTAGGGGCAGTTGTCAGTATAGGCATGACACAGGAGAGGTTTTCCCGACACAGTTGCTTGACTTGAGATTCCTCAACTAATCCTAATTGGAGCCATTGTTCTAAACCTTGTAGTAGAGAGGGATGGGAAGCTCTCACTCTTATAACAACCCGGATTTGAGAAGCAGTCAGCCAGCCTCGCTGCTGCCATTGCCCCAAACCTTCTAAAAAGTTAGATATAGGGACGCTGGTGGTTATTGTCAGAGCGAGGGTTTCTTGAACTGAATTTTCTCTCGCATTTATTGCTAATTCTAGTCTTTTGTCGACAATCAACTCTAATTCTAGCCATTGATTGAGAGCTAGTAAAAGTTCGGCTGGCGAGTTGGGATTGACGATTTCTATTGGGATGATTCGATTCTCTTGAAATGACATAAGTAGTCGGACAAAAGTAAGGTTACATTTCTTAAGAAATTAATCTCATCTAAGCTGTCTTGAAAAAACGAATAATCTCTCGTACATGATTGAGAAATTGACTGTCTTCTGTCAGTTGTGCGATCGCATTTTGTGCTTCCTGAGATAAGGCTTCATGTTCAACCTGATTTTTAGCCTGTAATTGTTCTAGTAAGGCTTTCAGACGGGCTAATTCTTGGCGAGTTATTTTGACTTCTTGTTGCTGTATAGCTGCCCAAGAGTTGGGATTTTCTGTATCGAGTTTTTCCATGATTATTGCCACATTAGCATCTAAATTAGAGACGCGATTGCGCAACTCTACTACATCCTCTCTGGGATACTTAATCTGTTGTCGAATCATTGACAAACGCACGGCTAAATATTGATAAGCCCGAATTGCCGGACGTAAAGCTGTCAATAATAAAGTTGCACCGGAACTCACATATCCTACTGCACTAATTCCCGTTGATGCTAAGGTATAAAGTCCAATTCCTGACAGCAAATGTAAGGCGATTGCGAGCCGAATTGACCAACGCGCTACTGTCTTAACATAATCAACTTGTTTCCGATCTACGGGAATATTTTTTTCTTGAGAAATTGCTGCTTCTGCGATGACTTCCTGGGCATCAAAATAAATGTTCCAAGGAACAGTCACAATCACTAACAACCACCAAAAACTGGCGATCCCAATCAACCAATCGATTAAATTTCCTGACGGGATTTGCAACCATCGTAAAACCCCAAAAGCTAGTAAGACTAAGGCTCCAAAAATCACACAAAATCCGATAAATCCTAGATAGCTTAAAAACATCTAAATCACATCTTTTTTATTTCTCTTTCTTTTATGTTAGAAAAAGATTGATCAAGTTTCACTAGCGGTTGTGACACTTTGTGAATTTACCCATAAAATAGCATAATTGTGAACCATAACTTGGCTGTTTGACAACGAGTATAGTGTAGCGACTATCAATTGACGGGAATCTTCCGACTCAACCGCTAAGATTTGCGTTTGCATCGCTTGATTGTTTTCGCCACGACCCCGGCGACTGTTCGAGTTTTGTCAGGGAGATTATGGTGGTTACCCTTGCTACGAAGCGGTCTTTTCTGACCAAGGTTGGGACGGTCTACCACTTCTCTCAATATACAAGGTTGGGTTGAAGCATGAAACCCAACGCCCGCTCATGTTACGAAGTGCGCTAACCCATCCTACAAATAATTGTGCCTCCCTACTTATAATAAAATTAATCGGTAGTTTCCCTAGAGGTAAACTTTTATGATTGTCAATAAGCGAGAACTCAAGCAAGCCTTAAATCCGGTGTACTTGAAAATTAAGCCTGATGCTGAAACAATTCAGGTTTTTCAAGCTAATTTAACGCGCTTGTTGGAGCAATGTGACAGCAAAAAGTTGGAAGAGTTTAATAAAAATTTGCTGATAGATTTTTTTAAAAATACCTATTATACTGATCGCTATTTTATCAATACAAAAGAGCGCATTGATCTGGTGATTCATAATAACCAGGATGTTAAAAGTCCAGTGGGGGTTATTTTTGAGACGAAGAAACCTACTCGGACAATAAATGCAGAAATGCCAAGACTGGATCATCTCAATACTAAGGCTTTTCAGCAGTTAATTTTATATTTTCTCCGCGAAAGGGTGACGGATAAAAATCTTGATATTAAACACTTGATCGTGACAAATATTTATGAGTGGTTTATTTTCGATGGGAAGATTTTTGAGGAGTTATTTTTTGCTAATAAGGCTCTAGTTAACCAGTTTTGCGATTTTGAAGAAGGGAGACTGAGTAGTACGAAAACGGATTTTTTCTATCAACAAATTGCAGAACCAGCCATCACTAAAGTTATTGAGCAAATTAAGTTTACTCATTTTGATCTGCGAGAACTGGAAAATTTAGATTGGCTGGATATTTACAAGATTCTTTCGCCAGAGCATTTACTTAAGTTACCTTTTGTTAATGACAGTAATACTTTAAATAAGCCTTTTTATAATGAGCTTTTGTATATTATTGGTTTGACGGAAGTTAAGGATAAAGGCAAGAAGTTAATCGGACGAATGAAAGAAGGCGATCGCTGTGATGGTTCACTGATTGAAAATGCGATTAGTCGGTTGGATAGTTTAGATAAAATTGCACAATTAAAAAATCCTGAAGAGTTTGGAACTACGGATGAGGAACGGCTTTTTAATGTGGCGTTGCGGTTATCAATTAATTGGATTAATCGGGTTTTGTTTCTCAAATTATTGGAAGCGCAGTTAATTAAATATCATCAAGGCGATCGAGATTTTGCCTTTCTGAATTTGGCGAAAGTTCCCAGTTATGATGATCTCGATAGTTTGTTTTTTGATGTGTTAGCCAGGGAGACAAATAAGCGCGAGGCTAAGGTTAAAACGACTTTTGCTCATGTACCTTATTTAAATAGTTCGCTATTTGAGCCAACGGATACGGAACAGCAAACGATTGTCATTGGCAATTTGCGGGAGCGAACTTTACCCATTTTTGCAGGTACGGTGCTAAAAGATAATCAGGGTAATAAGCGAGTAGTTGAGTTGAATTCTTTGGCTTATTTGTTTGAGTTTTTGGATGCTTATAAATTTGATCGAGATGAGTTAGAAAATCCTCAAGAAGATAGCGAAAAGTTAATTAATGCTTCGGTGTTGGGGTTGATTTTTGAAAAGATTAATGGTTATAAGGATGGTTCTTTTTATACACCGAGTTTTATTACCATGTATATGTGTCGGGAAACGATACGACGAGCGATCGTGCAGAAGTTTAATGAAGTAAAAGGCTGGAATTGTCAAACTTTAGATGATTTGTATGAACGAATTGAGGATAAAAAAGAGGCGAATACTATTATTAATAGTCTAAAGATTTGTGATCCGGCGGTGGGTTCGGGACATTTTTTAGTTTCGGCTTTAAATGAGATAATTGCGATTAAGAGTGAGTTACGGGTTTTATTAGATAGTTCGGGTAAGTCGCTAAAAGATTATCGGGTAGAGGTGCGAAATGATAAGTTACTGGTTTACGATGATGAAGGTAATTTATTTGCTTATCATCCGAATAATAAAGAAAAGCAACGGGTACAGCAAGCCTTATTTCATGAGAAACAGACGATTATCGAGGGGTGTTTATTTGGGGTGGATATTAACCCTAATTCCGTGACGATTTGTCACTTGCGGTTATGGATTGAGCTTTTAAAGAATGCTTATTATCGAGAAGATGGCAATTTGGAAACTTTGCCAAATATTGATATTAATATCAAGTGTGGTAATTCTTTGATTAGTCGCTTTGCTTTGGATGTGGATGTTAAACAGGTTTTACAGAAGCAGAAGTTTAGTATTGAGGAATATCGCAATGCTGTACAGACTTATCGCAATGCAGAAACTAAGGGACAAAAGCGGCAGATGGAAACGCTGATTGCTAAGATTAAAGCTGGGTTTAGTGCTAATTTATTAATTGGTGATCCTAAGAAGGTGAAGTTACGTCAATTACAAGGGGAGCTTTATAATCTGGAAAATCAGGGTTTATTATTTGAGGAGACTAAGACGGAGCAAAAAGCGCGGGAGAAAAAAGTTACTAAGTTAAATAATGAGATTGATAAGCTAACTGCTGAAATTGCAGATATTGAAAGCGGTAGGCTATATGAGAATGCTTTAGAATGGCGGTTTGAGTTTCCCGAAGTGTTAAATGATGACGGGGATTTTGTTGGGTTTGATGTGGTGATTGGGAATCCTCCTTATGTACCGTCAAAAAATCTAGATGAAAAAGAGAAAGCTTTATATTATGAACATTACAAGACTACAGAATATCAAATTAATACCTTTGGGATATTTACTGAGTTAGGCATAAAAATATTGAACCAGAAAGGTTTTCTTGGCTTAATAATTCCAAATTATTGGTTAACAACTAAATATGACAAAAAATTGAGAAAATTCTTGTTTGAAGAAAATCGAACAACCAATATAGTAAATGTATATAATATTTTTGAAAGTGCCGTAGTTGAAACATTACTTTTGTTTTCAAAAAAAGAACCAAATAATGATGAGATACATATTTGTAGTATTGATCGTAATATCTCTACAATTAATGAAAGATTGGAAGCAGTTATGCTTTCTCATTGGAGCTATGACCAAAAGATTACTGTTTCAGCTTTAGATGAAGAATTAACTATATCATTCAACGATAAAATTAAAATTAATGCAGAAACTCAAATAGGTTCTTTATTTGATTTGAAATTCGGAGCAAAGTTAGGCTCTTCGTTACTCTTTATGCTAAATCAACAGACAAGATGCCAAGATAACATACTTCTAACCCAAAAATTCCGAAAGTTTCTAAAGCCATAGCCTCTTCGTTTTATTAGTTTAAGTTTATTGTTGATTCCCTCGACC
>NZ_JADBTZ010000199.1:0-10314 GCF_020245885.1 Microcystis sp. M165S2
GCTTATAGCATTAACTACACTGACTATAACAGTGGTAGTTATCAACAAATTGAATCAGCTAATATTACGAGTAGTTCAGGTAACGATTACTTTAATTTAAGCGGAACAGGAACAGTCTATACCGATAGCCGAGGAGATTTTCAAGGTTCTGCTTCTGTAGAAAGTGGGGGTGGCAATGACACAATTATTGGCGGTTTCGGTAATGACAATCTTTCTGGTGGTAGTGGTAATGACACCCTACAAGGAACCAATAGCGGTACAGGAGAACGAGATACTTTAGAAGGAGGAACAGGAAATGATCGCTTTATCCTTGCAGATACGACAAAGACCTTCTATGATGACGGTAATAGCACCCTTCCGGGTAATAACGACTACGCGACAATTGCCGACTTTAACACCACTGATGATATTATTCAACTACGGGGTTCAAGTGGCGACTATCTGTTATCGGTTTCTGGTTCTAAGACTAATCTCTACATCAACAAACCAGGCAGCGAACCAGATGAACTCATTGCAGTTATCAACAATCAAACAGCATTAAGTCTAACTGCTAGTTACTTTAGCTATGTTTCTAGTCCTACTCTTCCCACCATCACTCTTGCTGTTTCTCCCACAAGTGTGACAGAAGATGGGACAAATAATCTGGTTTATACCTTCACCCGTTCTGGTGTAACAACAAATGCTTTAACTGTCAATTACACCCTCGGGGGGACAGCTACTCTCAATACCGACTACACTCGTACAGGGACTACCAATACTGTCACCTTCGCTGCCGGTTCATCCACTGCTACCGTAACTGTTGACCCCACTGCTGATACTACAGTTGAACCCAACGAAACTGTTGCTTTAACTCTCGCGACCGGGACAGGTTATACAGTAGGTACTCCTGACGCAGCTACGGGAACAATTACCAATGATGATGTCATACTTCCTAGTATTACTCTTGCAGTTTCTCCCAGTAGTGTTACTGAAGACGGGACAAGTAATCTCATCTATATCTTCATTCGTACAGGAGATACAACTAATCCCTTAACGGTTAACTATAGTATTGGTGGGACAGCAACCAACGGAACCGATTACACTTTGCTTCCTACAACCGTTATCTTCGACGCTAATTCTGCGATTGCTACCGTAACCGTTGACCCCACTGCTGACACAATAGTAGAAAGTGATGAAACTGTCATTTTAACCCTCGCTGCGGGGACAGGTTATACAGTTGGTACTCCCAACGCAGCCACGGGGACAATTACCAATGACGATACGAGTGTCACCTCGCAACTCTCCATCAACGACATCACCGTAGTGGAAGGTAAAGATAATAATGCCATCCTCACCGTCACAGTTGATAATCCCAATCCACAACCAATTACCTTCAATTATACCACTGCACCCATTAACGCTACCGCCAATGTAGATTACACTAGCAAAACCGGAACTATCACCATTGCACCTAATACTTCCACCGCTACTATTAGCATTCCCATCCTCAATGATAACCTTAATGAACCTGATGAAGTCTTCACCGTCACCCTCTCCAATCCGGTTAATGCTACCATCAATCCCGACGAAGCAATTGGACAAGTAATTATTACTGACACCCTACAAAGCGCAATTACTCGCACCTTACCCAACAATGTCGAAAATCTCAGACTAATTGGGACTAATAATATTAATGGTACAGGTAACGCTGGTAACAATAAAATTACCGGAAATAGTGGCATTAATCAAATTAATGGTGCTAATGGTGCTGATATTCTAACTGGTAGCACAGGTGCAGATACTTTCATCTTCCAATTTGGCCAATCTACCATATCCGCAAGCGATCGTATCACCGATTTTGCCATCAATAGTGATAAAATTGATTTATTAACTCAAGCTGGAACTGCCATGAATGCGCCTAGTAGTTTCAGTCGCGCTGCTAATAGCACTGTCACCACTTTACAGAATTTGGTCAATCAGGTATTTACTGATGCCAATGGAGCGATTACAGGTAATCAAGGATTAGGGGTTAATAGTGCTGCCTTAGTGCAAGTAACAAGCGGTGCGATAGCTGGAACTTATCTAATTATTAATGATAGCACGGCTGGCTTCCAATCCAGCAATGATTTATTAATAAATATCACCGGATTTACTGGTACTTTACCAGCTTTAGGGAACATTCCGGTGGGTAATTTCTTTGTTTAATTAAGTAGTTAGGTGTTAAAAATTGTCAGCTACCCCCCGATATTATTAAATCGGTGCGTTACGCTATGGCGCTTCACACCTACGGGTAAGCGGACAACTCAAATGAACCCAACAACCGCCAATTATGATGAACCCTGGAAAGAAGCATTAAGTCACCTAGAAAATGGGTTTCTCGGAGAAACCCGTTTTCTGGTTAGATTTAAAGTTTGAAGGATTAAAGTTTGGTAAGTTTATTGACAAAGAGAAGCTGTCAATAAATATTGACGAATTAATTATAAGTATCAAAAATCATTCTCAAAAACTGTCCTTAGATGAACAGCAAATTAAACAGGATTTATCGGTAATTAGCGATGAAAATCATGATCCGTGGCAGCTATATTGTGGACACGATTTTATCAGCATTTTAGCGATCGCACTCTGTAAAGTTTTAGGTACATGGAATGCTAATGATGTTAAAACAGAAGTCTTAGAAAGAGAATTAAGATTAGCTTATGAGTTATCTTATTTTTATCAAACACAAATATATCAACTAATGGTCAATTGGCAATCTAATCATCATCCTGATCAAATATTCTGATTCGGATTATTGCCTTACGTTTGAGATGATAGATTTAACCAATCGGCTCGACTTTGTGTTATAATCAAAGCAAGGCTTTAAAGACGATATTCTCAGCAAATTATGCCTATTCTTCTTCCTTGCACTCTAATTTCACCGAAAGATTAATTTAACCTTGAGCGGCCGGGATTGATTTCTTAACCTTTTAATAAATTGATTTTTTCCCCGGTCAGGCTAGAATCAGTAGCATTAGCATCCAAGATAATCGGGGTAACTTTGGTTAATCTGGGGCAATATAGCCTAAAAAACGCCCAAAATAGTCAAATTTAGGCTTAAGTGGCTTCTTTCTAACTGTTCAATCTACTATTTGGATATTAGACTCTATGACTAAAGCTCCTACCGTAACTTCCGAAATCGATCTTAAAGATTCGCAATATTACTTTAACCGAGAATTAAGCTGGTTAGAATTTAATCATCGCGTGCTTCATGAGGCACTTGATCCTCGGACTCCCCTACTAGAAAGATTAAAATTTACCGCCATTTTTTGTGCCAATCTCGACGAATTTTTTATGGTACGGGTGGCAGTTCTTAAACAACAGGTAGAAGCAAATGTAGCCGTTTTAAGTGCCGATGGCAGGACTGCCTCGGAACAGCTAACCGAGATAAGTAAGTGTCTGCGTCCCCTTGTCCAGCAACAGGATCACCTTTTTGAATACACCCTGAAAAATCTGTTAGTAGAACAGGGAATTCATCTGATTAACTATGTGGATTTACATCAAGAACAGCGCAATTATCTCCATGATTACTTTGAACAAAATATTTTCCCCGTTTTAACTCCCCTTGCGGTGGATCCTAGTCATCCTTTTCCCTATATTTCTAATCTTAGTCTCAATTTAGCCGTAGTCGTTCGCGATCCCGACACCGATAAAGAACTATTTGCCAGGGTGAAAGTACCGCAGGTTTTCCCCCGTTTTCTGGCATTATCCAAAGAATTACGCCACCAAGACGGAAAAGCTTCGATTTGGACCGGAGTACCGCTCGAACAGGTGGTAATGCACAATTTAGAGGCACTTTTCCCCGGCATGATCATTCAAGAATGTTATCCTTTTCGGGTGACGCGCAACGCCGATATCTCCGTCGAAGAAGATGAGGCCGATGATTTATTATTAGCGATCGAGGAAGAAGTACGCAAGCGCGGCATCGGTAAATCGGCAGTACGTCTGGAAATTCACAGTTCTACCCCTAGCAATATTAAAAACCGGATCATGCGCGATCTGGGACTTAAGGAGATCGATGTTTACGATGTGGATGGACTGCTGGGACACAAAGATTTATTTTATTTTATGTCTTTACCCTGTCCCGAACTGAAAGATCCGCCTTGGAATCCTGTCACCCCACCGGTTTTACAGGGATTGCGAGAAATAGTTGACGGTAACGAAGACGGGATCCTAGAACAGGATGGCGAAGATATTTTTACTTTAATTCGCAATAACGATATTCTCGTTCATCACCCTTACCATTCCTTTAGTGCCTCAGTACAACAGTTTATCGCCCAGGCGGCCCATGATGCCCATGTTTTAGCGATTAAAATGACTTTGTATCGTACTTCCGGAGATTCCCCGATTGTCAATTCCCTGATTGCAGCGGCGGAAAATGGGAAACAGGTAGCGGCGTTAGTGGAACTAAAAGCACGCTTTGATGAGGAAAATAACATTACTTGGGCGAAAAAGCTCGAACAAGCCGGAGTTCACGTTGTTTATGGCTTAGTTGGTCTAAAAACCCATACGAAAGTGGTTCTCGTGGTCAGAAAAGAAGGGGATAAAATCCGTCGTTATTTCCATATTGGCACGGGCAATTATAACCCAAAAACTGCCAAATTATACACTGATTTGGGTTTACTTAGCTGTCGCGAGGATTTGGGGGCAGATATCACCGATTTATTTAACTTTCTGACCGGATACTCCCGTCAGCAATCCTATCGCAAACTTTTAATTGCTCCGGTGAGTTTGCGAAAACGGATGTTAGCAATGATCGATCGCGAGGCCAAAAACTGTAAAAATGGCGGTACGGGGCGCATTGTCGCAAAAATGAACTCTATTGTCGATAAACCGATTATAGAAGCTTTATACGCCGCTTCTCGTGCCGGTGTGCAGATTGACTTAATTATTCGCGGCATCTGTTGTTTACGACCCGGATTGCCAGAAATAAGCGAAAATATCCGAGTAATTAGCATTATCGGCCGCTTTTTGGAACATTCCCGCATTTTTTACTTTTACAATGATGGTCAGGAGGAGGTTTATATTGGTAGCGCCGATTGGATGACGCGGAACCTGACTCGTCGCGTGGAAGCAGTGACACCCATCGATGAACCAGCGATCGCCAAGGAACTAGAAGAAATTCTCGGCATTATGTTGTCAGATAACCGGCAAGCATGGGAATTACAATCCGACGGCAGTTATATTCAGCGTCGTGCTGCCAACCAGGGACAGGAAAGCAGTACCCATGTAATTTTAATGGAAAAAGCCCTTAAATCTGCGGGTGTTAGTCAATAGGAACAGTTATCAGTTATCAGTTATCAGTTATCAGTTATCAGTTATCAGTGGGTAAGTAATCAGTGATCAGATGTGATACTAAATCCGGTTATTAAAAACTGATTATTTATTCTCCGTTTTGCATGAGTGCATCTTCTCATAATTAGCCTATACTCAACGGATTTAGTATGAGTTTTCGGTTCACTGATTACTGTTCACTGTTTACTGATCACTGGAAAAAGCTGACTAACTGGTTGAGAGGTTAAACCATCTCAAAAGCTGAGAGCAAGCATCTTGATCTGTATTTTCTCAACCAGTCAAATCAAGCAAGAATCCTAATAATAATTACCGACTTTGCGATGGTGAACAGCCGTTAAACTATCAGGTTGAGAAACGCGACCATCGGCGACTTTATTGTAAACAATCCAGTGGTCAGCACATTCCATACGACTAACTACCTCACATTCTAAATAAGCGAGGGCATCGGCTAAAATTGGGGAACCATTATTAGCGGTGCGAGTATTGACTCCTGCAAAACGATCTTCCCCAGGTCCGAAACGTTTTAAAAAGTGTTTCATCAGGGTTTGATAATTGCCTTCTTCCAGAATATTTAAAATGAATTGATCCCCCACTTGCAGTAAAGACTCGATCGCCCGATCTTTGGCCACAGCAACGGTAAAACCGGGAGGATCAAAACTTGCTTGAGTCACCCAAGAAGCGACCATTGCCCCGCTTCTGTCTCCTTTCTTGGTGGTAATAATATATAAACCACCGCTAATCCGTCCGATGGCTTTATCAAGGTCAGTATCGAGGGATTTTCTTTGTCTAACTTTTACCTCTTGGGTTAATAGTTGTCCCATATCTGTCCCCGCTTCTTCACAGCGTTGATAGAGACTCTCGTTAGGAGTTTCCGAGCTACGAATGGGATCGAAAGCTTTGGTTAAGCCAACTTCGAGAAACTTATTAAATAGAGGTAAAATTGGTTCATCATCACCCCCTTGACATTCAAACATTCCGAGGTATTGTTTGGGGTTAACCGAGGCGAGAATTGTGCCTAGATTCCCCGTAATTTCTTGGGCATGAATACCAGAAACGGGGGGAGTACCGATGACGATTCCCACCGCGGAAGAAGCTAATTCTTTTACCTCTTGGGGATCGGCGGATTTCAGGTCTAGAGTTTCTACAGCCACACCAGTTTTAGTAATACCTTTGGCAATAGATTGACAGAGGCGATCGCTATAACCATAGTCGGAAATATAGAAAACAGCGACGGTTTTTTCTGCCTTAGTTTGTGCCTGACTCCAATCACGATAATGGCTTAATAATTCGGTAATATTATGTTTTAATACCGGTCCATGACCATTAGCCACGAGATTAATATTACCCAAGGGTTCCATCCGTTTCATCGCCGCTAGTACGGAACGAGCATTAGGAGCCATTAAACATTCATAATAGAAACGATAATCCGGTTCAATAGCACTTAATTGCTCATCGTAAAGATCATCGGAACAGTAGTGCATTCCAAAAGCATCACAGGTAAATAAAATTCCCGAACCGTGATCGTAGGTAAAAATAGTATCGGGCCAGTGTAAATTAGGAGCGTTAACGAATTCGAGAATGTGACCGTTGCCTAGGTCTAACTGATCGCCATTTTTGACCAGTTGACGTTGAAAAGGATGATGAACTAAATTCTCTAAAAACTGAATTGCTACTTTCGACCCAACGACGGTAATATTGGGAGCAAGTTGCAATATATCTCTGACCAAACCACTGTGATCGGGTTCGGTATGACTGATAATTAAATAATCGATTTCTTGGGGGTTAATTAATCCGTTGAGACTATCAAAATATAGTTGACGGAATTTTTCGTGAGAGGTATCCACAAGGGCGATTTTTTCCCCACGAATCAGATAGGAATTATAAGTCGTACCGTTTTGTAATCCGAATTCAATATCGAAGCGATCGCGATCCCAATCGAGGGAACGAATAGCAGTAGTGTCTGCGGTGAGATCGGCCACCTGCACGGTGAGACGTTTTGTTTTGACTGGTGTAGCAACCATCGAACCCCTCCTTATTGTTAAGTTTTTTATACTTTGTCTCTATTGTGCCACGAGAAAATTAAGTATGGAGATTTATTTTCTCATAATTACTGATAACAGTTATCTTAATGGTCAGGTGGGAGTCGAGCGTCGATAGCGAATTAGCTTATACTTCATATTTATGAGAAACGCTGTATATGGATGTCTGTGGGGAAATGGGTGTTACACATTCCAGTCAAATTAAATTTGACCACTAGAGAGCGCTTTTCTGCGGGAACACAGAAACAGGTAGAATCGATCAATGCAGTTGTTTTCTTTCGAGGTGTCGTCATTACTAAGAAAGCTACTCGTTCCTTGGCCGGTATTGCTGGAATTGTCGCCGTTGCCGCCTTAATCAGTAAGGTTTTTGGTTTAGTCCGCAGAGTGCGTTAATGAGTAAAGTGCCTTTTAAATCTTGAAATTTTACCCCTTAATCAAAATATTTACTTCAGGAAAAATAACCTCAGCCTTATCCCAAAACTCATCGTTCAAAGGTTGATTATCAGGGTCATTCAGGGCATTTTGTTCGATTTCTTCCTCAGTCATCGCATCAATCTTTGCCCAGTCAGTTTGACCCTTCATTTTCGCCCACTCTTCTAGTGAGACTCTGGTGATATGTTCTTTGTTCACGTTGATTTGCCTTCCTAGCACTAATAATACGACAGACAGAGCCGCGTAAGGTATAATCCATAAGCTGACTAACGCGATCGCCTTTTAAAAAAGGATTCAATTATCCCACTAATCGAAAAGCAGCATCAATCGGCAATTGTAACGGAAATGGTTGATTCCAGCGTTTCGAGAAAAATAAAATCTCCAAATTCTCAGTCTCCCCAGAAGTCGGATTTAGACGAGCGACAATTTCATCCCCAATCTCCTCCGACTCTTGATCTGCATAAGGAGAACAGACATCTGCATAAAGAATATCTCCCGTCGGGTCATAGCGAAAAGTTAGATTTTTTTCCATACCATTATTCCCCCTGTAATTTTTCTGGCTGTGTATATAGGGTCTGCTGAATAATGGTAAAACCCTTTTAAAATAAGGCTTTTGACCTGTTAAAATCCGATGTTCATGCTGCGAAAATAGGATTGGGACATTCAAAAACCTTGCATTATTCTTCTCATAGTACATAAACTGGTACAAAAACCAAGGGCAACAAAGCCTGAAACGACCGGCTACTGACGACCGACTCCTGACTCCTAACCCCACCAATACACTTTTTCAGCAAACCCTATATAGTCACGATCCAATGACGACTAAGAGCAGATTGGGAAACCACCACCACAATTAAAAATTGTCCCGTCCGAATCTGCGATCGCTTTTCTACGGGAACACAGAAACAGGTAGAATCGATCAATGCAGTTGTTTTCTTTCGAGGTGTCGTCCCCCGGTTTTCTGTTAATTCTTCTCGGTGGCATTAACGGCCCCTTTCACAGCGCTTTGGTCAGTGTTTTGGCCAAAAGAGATAAATCCGAGTCCGCGCCGATTGTCGAGACTATTCCCACCCTAGTCAGCGCGATTTTATTAGCTGTCACCGTCTTTTTAACAGTTCATATTTATCCCCCGATGTGAAAATTGGCGGTCTTTGTGGGCAAGGGTAAAACTGGATGAATAATCTTGACCGTCTAAATCGAGATTAAAGGCAGAAAAGCAGACCCACAGACTACGTTTATCAACGGCGACAGAGCGACTAAAAATTTTACTGAGAGTATTGGCAGTCAGTCCAGTTTGTTGGCTAAGAATGTCTAAGGTGCAGCGAGTGTTTTGTTTTATTTCCCAATTCACTTTCGCACGGTGCAGTTTTTGGTGGCCGATGGAGGTTAATATTACCCCGAGTTGGCGAGAAGATTTAGCCTTTGACTGTTCCATAAGTTGCCTCATCAACATAGAGGTTAGCAGAATTTTCTATTATGGTAATCAGTGGGGATACAAAAAATTCCTCAAAAAATTACTTTTTTTACAAGATTTAAAGTTGGCACTAGGAGTCAGGATTTTAACTGGGTGAGATCACCGATGATTCTCCTCGAACATTTACTATGCACTATGATCTTAATTCATGGGAGTCTATCTTTATTTGGTAATTGTCATGATGCGATCGCCGTTATGCTTGATAAATTTCCCATAGATTGTG
Organism: Microcystis sp. M165S2; assembly: GCF_020245885.1. Lineage (NCBI taxonomy): Bacteria > Bacillati > Cyanobacteriota > Cyanophyceae > Chroococcales > Microcystaceae > Microcystis > Microcystis sp. M165S2. The sequence goes on from NZ_JADBTZ010000199.1 coordinate 9,479, forward strand.
ATTAATCCCATACGGCATTTTCATAATGATTTAAAATGTGATAATCTTTGGTTAGCAAAATATGGTTATCTACTGAAGCGTTACTAACAATTAAGCAATCAAAGGGATCCCGAGTCCAGTTAATAATGACAGACTGATTAATAATTAAATTAAAATCTTTTTTACATACCTTTAAATCAAGGCAACTTACTAATTATAGAACAATGTCGTCTGATTTTTCAGTAATTCGCCCAATTTCGTATAAATATTGTAACTCTAGCCTTACTATCGGCGAAATATAGAGTTCATTCTCGTTAATTAGATGTTTGGCACAATCGCTTAATTTAGCAGTTAGTCCTGCATAAAGCCAGACAACAATATGAGTATCAAGGTAAATCAAGGTTTGTCTCTTCCAACTGATTTGTACAAGATCATCGGGATCGCCAATAATTGCTTGAGGACGATAGATTAATTTTTGTAATTTATCTACGGTTTCAACGGGACTAATGATTAATCGTTTGCCGTTGCGCTCAATTTCTAGGGGTTTGGCTCTCCTCGACTTTGTGTGATAATTTTTGCTTATGGAATCCTGAAGTGCTTATTGGACAAGACTTTTAGGACTATTTTGCGGATATTCTATCAGTATAGACCTCGTTTCCACACAGAAACCAGAAGAGCCGGGGTTTTCCTGTGTTGAGGATTTCATCGAGCAGTTGGTCGAATCTGCGCTGTCCATTCTAAGGGAAATTGCTCAAAACTTTCATTGATATACCAAAACCAAATATGGGTATCAAGGATGATCATTTTAGACAGTCCCAATCTTCTTGCTCCACGATAGGGCTGACAATATCTCCTAA
>NZ_JADBTZ010000002.1:0-8744 GCF_020245885.1 Microcystis sp. M165S2
CAAGGGTTGCGCTTGCTTTGGTTTAACCTGAGCGACTTAGTTTTTGCTGCGCTTTTTTCTGGCTTGAGATTTTAGGTTCGACAGCAACTCCTTGATTGTTTTTTGAGTTACCCCTTGACAATCAAGACAGTCGCTACGTTCAGCTTATATTTAATTCCACCCACCCACTTAGGACTTGTATTAGGGAACGCACCCTACAGCGATAGCGTACTGCTACGCAGTGCCTTCGGCATCGCACTGCCCCGCTAATTGAGCGCCAGCAATCGGTATGATTCGTAATTATGCCGCAACCACTGACAATGAGCGGCAAGTATCTTCTGATAGTATTGCCGATCGAGAAGGGATTGGGAAGAGATCGCCAAAATAGTTTAAAAATCGGCCGAGAATTTCTAGGATAGAAGTAAAGACCATCCTTGCCTACTTTTTCTATGATCCTAGCCGCCGAAACTGGACTAAAAACCGCTACTCTAGACGTAAAAGGCATGAAATGCGCCGGCTGTGTGAGTGCCGTAGAACGACAACTCAGCCAAAATCAAGGGGTAAAATCGGCCCAAGTTAACCTAATCACGGAAATTGCCGTGATTGAATACCAACCAGATGCGATCGCACCAGAGCAATTAGCCGCAAAATTAACCGCGATAGGATTCCCCACCCAACCGCGCAGCTCATCGACTCCCCTTTCTCAACAAAATCAACGTCGGCAAAACCAACAAAAAGAACGGCAACAACAATTATACCGATTAGCGATCGCTTGTTGTTTACTGGTTTTTTCCCTGATCGGTCACTTACACCACATCGGGGGACCAGAAATCCCCATCTTTCAAAGTATTGCTTTTCACTGGACTTTAGCCACCCTAGCCATTTTATTCCCCGGCCGCGATATTTTCATCGATGGTTGGCGCGGATTACGGCACGGGATGCCAAATATGAACACTCTCGTTAGTTTAGGCACAGGTAGCGCCTATATAGCCAGTTGTTTAGCTCTTGTCTTCCCTAATCTCGGTCTAGAGTGCTTTTTTGATGAACCAGTCATGCTGTTAGGGTTTATTCTCCTCGGACGGACTCTAGAAGCGCATTCCCGTCATCGCGCAGCCGCAGACCTAGAAGCGCTTACCTCCCTACAACCGGCAGTGGCTCACCTGATTGGTAGTACAGATGACCGTGTGGGCGTGGCGATTCCGGTGGAACAGCTGCGCGTCGGGGAATGGGTGCGCGTCTTACCCGGGGAAAAAATTCCCGTGGATGGGGAGATTATTCAGGGAAGAACCACGGTCGATGAAGCTTTGTTAACGGGGGAATCGCTGCCGGTGGTTAAGGAAATGGGAGATCTAGTCATTGCTGGCAGTTTCAATCTCTCAGGTGCGATCGCCGTGCAAACTCGTCAGGTGGGAACTGATACCACCCTAGCTAAGATTATCGCAGCCGTGGAATCAGCGCAAACTCGCAAGGCCCCGGTGCAGAAGATAGCGGACCGGGTAGCGGGTTATTTTGCCTACGGAGTGATGATAATTGCCCTAATTGTGCTGCTCTTTTGGTATTTTTGGGGAACTAGGCTCTTTCCAGAGGTGTTAGGGTCAACCACAGGACACCACGAGCTGATTCAACCCATTTCTCCCCTACTTTTGTCCCTAAAATTAGCGATTTCTGTGCTTGTGGTCGCTTGTCCCTGCGCTCTCGGTTTAGCCACACCGACGGCCTTATTGGTGGGAACCAGTTTAGCAGCTGAACGGGGCATTTTAATTAAAGGGGGCGATGTTTTGGAAACCGTCTCGCGACTGCAAACGGTGGTTTTTGACAAAACGGGAACCCTTAGCCAAGGTCATCCAGAAATTACCGATTGTTTGAGTTTTTCTGAGCTTAATCCCCTGGAAATTCAGCAATTAGCGGCAGTAGTGGAGAGTGGTACTAATCATCCTCTTGCTCGGGCGATTTTAGACGCGGTTACTCCTCCTACTAACCTGACGGGGGAAGATTTTCAAACTGTGGCCGGATTGGGAGTTTCTGCAAGGGTGCAGGGGTCGAAAATTGTTCTGGGAAATCGGCAATGGTTGGCGCAGAACGGCATTAAAATCGATGAAACTATCCCGGGCATTCAAGAGCTTTTACAAGCGGGTAAAACGGTGATTTATCTGGGTATGGAAGAACAATTACTCGGCGCGATCGCTTTTCAGGATCGATTGCGTCCTGATGCTCAAACAACCGTTAATCAGTTACAAAAACTCGGTTTAGAGGTGATTTTACTCAGTGGCGATCGCCAAGAAGTGGTGACAGCGATCGCTAATAGTTTGGGTATTAGTCAATTTTATGCCCAAGTTGCTCCCGCCGAAAAATCGGCCTTAATTGCTGACTTACAGACAAAAGAAGGCAAAATCGTCGCTATGGTCGGGGATGGTATCAATGACGCTCCCGCACTAGGACAGGCTAACATCGGTATTGCTCTGGCCGGTGGCACGGAAGTGGCCATGGAAACGGCCGGGATCGTTTTAATTAGCGATCGCCTGGAGGATGTGGTGCAATCTCTGCATTTAAGTCTGGCCACATGGCAAAAAATCCGACAAAATCTTTTTTGGGCTTTGGGTTATAATACCCTTGCTATTCCCATTGCCGGTGGCTTATTACTACCCCATTGGGGTCTAGCTTTCAGTCCGGCCCTAGCAGCAGCTTTGATGGCTTTTAGTTCGGTTATGGTAGTGAGTAATTCCTTGCTTTTACGTCGTCAATTTCCCCCGCTCAAATCGACGCAGGAAGGCAAAAATGGCTCTTCTCGACTTTGTGTTCTTTGCTTGCTCGACAGTGGGAAGTTCTCAGCCTAGCAAGGAGAAGTCAAGAAAAAGGGACATGATCAGACCGGCATCGGCCGACCTCAGCTTGAGTGGAACGGAGGTTATTGCGGCCTACGGTCTGCGGTTCAAAATTGAAGTCACCTTCCGTACCCTCATTCATCTGCTGGGAGTCTTTGCCTATCGCTTCTGGCTCAAGGCCATGAAGACATCTCCCACCTGGCCCGCCAATCTCAACTAGATGCTATACTAGCTCCAGTTGAAAACTTACTACTTACGACTGCCCAGTTGGGTTATTTTTCATAAATTTACTACAAAGTTTCTGGCGGAGATTTGAAAATCAAACCATTGTGATAATTAGTGTAATTCTTGCCTTTTTACTAAGGCTGAGTCGCTGGCAAAACTTAACCTCAGATATGAAAGCTTACAGTAAATGGTACGATTTTATCGTCCAGCACGGAGGATTTAGTGCTTTTAAATATGATTTTGCTAACTACAATCCTCCCTACTTATATTTAATGGTTATTGCTTCTTATATTTATTCTAGTTTGCCGAAAGTTCTGGCTATCAAGCTGATTACAATACCTTTTGATTTTCTCTGTGCTTTTTTTGTTTATAAGCTAGTTCGCCTCAAATATTCTAGAGGCAAATTACCAATTATCGCTGCTATTAGTGTCTTGTTTTCTCCTACAGTTTTTTTGAATAGTTCTTACTGGGGACAGACAGATATGCTTTATACATTTTGGTTAGTTGCCTGTCTCTATTATCTAGCTATTGAGCGAAATATATTAGGATTAATCTGTTTTGGTATCGCTGTTTCTTTTAAGCAACAAGCAATGTTTTTTGCGCCTTTTTTAATCATGCTTGGTGTCAAAAAATATATCTCTTGGTTTTCATTATTGATTGTTCCCTTAGTATATTTGTTCTCTCTATTTTCAAGTTGGATGGCAGGCAGATCACTAAAAAGTTTATTGTCAATTTATCTCAATCAAGCTGGAACATTTAAAGATCTAACATTAAATGCTCCTAATCTATATGTATGGATTTCCAATCAATTTTATTCAATGGTTGTTCCCCTGGGGGCATTGCTGACAGTAACTGTTATTGTGTACCTCGTTTACATAATTTACAAAAGTCACCTTAAAATTACTATACCAGTAATGATTCAACTGGCTCTTATCTCAGTCTTGGTTGTCCCTTATTTACTGCCGAAGATGCACGAAAGATACTTTTTTGCTGCCGATGTTATTTCTATTATTTTTGGTTTTTATTACCCCCGTTATTTTTTCGTGCCAATTATTATTAATCTTGTATCTCTCTTCAGTTATTTTCCTTATCTAATGCTTCAACATGGTGTAGGAGTGCAGATATTTTCTTTGCCAATCTTGTCTCTCATTTTAGGATTGACAATATTAATCACTCTTTATCATCTACATCAAACTCTTCAGGAAGCTGAACAACAGAAATTACTCTAACAATTTTCCTTTCTGTTATTGCGAGAGGACATAGACCTGGTAAGGTGCGTTCCCCAAAACCGGAGACTTTTTCCTCCTCACCACTAAGATAACTGCTATAAGGTGGTATTTTGTCCCCAAGTCTTGGGTATCTGAAGGGTGTGGGGAAAATCTCCTCGCTGTAAGCCGTGAAATTCATCAACGTAGGCAGCAAAAACCTCATTCTCTCGTTCTCATTTTGGCGAAAGTCTCAAAACTTTTCCCTACACCCTATCCCCCACACCTCACACCCTGTCTCACTTTCAATCTGCTTGTCACCCCGTCAGCTGACGAAGACAGCAACGAATAGTTTTAAGCGGTAATTCTGGTCAGAGATTGCCCTTGATAATTTTTGGTAATAATCTGGTGAATAGATTCAAAAAATCGCCGACAACGATTATTAGTTCTCAGGGGCAATTCATGATTTTTTACCAATAAATCAATCTGAAGTTCGGAGCTAGTGGGAGGATGAATAAATAATTCCACTTTCACTAACTGTGGAAAGAGAGCATCGTTAGGAACTTCCGATAAAAGCAAGACATCGGGCCGGCGCTTGATGATTTCAAATTCACCCAAACTTAGGATATCATCGTATAAAAACCCGGTCTGATGAGGAGAAATACCGACAAAATAGGAACAGGAATAGCGAGCCATGGCAGGGAAAAGATGATAGATTGGTCACGGTTAATCGGTCAAAATCAGGCCATTGAACTACTACAAAGAGCGCTTGAAATCAATTCGATCGCTCCCGCTTACTTATTCGCCGGCGCTAAGGGAATTGGACGTAATCTGGCCGCAAAATGTTTCTGTCAAGACTTGTTAACTAGAGATCGATCGCCGGAAACAAGGGAATTAATCCTGAAACGCTTTCTGGGAGGCAATCATCCCGATTTACTCTGGATTGAACCCACTTATCAACACCAAGGCAAACTGCTCACGGCAAAAGAAGCACAGGAAAGCAATCTCAAGCGTAAAGCTCCCCCGCAAATTCGCATCGAGCAAATTCGCGAGATTACTAACTTTTTAAGTCGTCCTCCCCTGGAATCGGCCCGCTCTGTGGTAGTGATCGAGGAAGCAGACACCATGACGGAAGCGGCGGCAAATGCGCTCTTAAAAACGCTTGAGGAACCTAGAAAAGCCACTTTAATCCTGATTGCTCCCAGTCCCTCCTCTTTACTACCTACTCTCGTTTCTCGCTGTCAACACGTCCCTTTTCAGCGTCTTTCGGAAGAAAATCTCGCTCAAGTCCTCCGCTCTAACGGACACGCTCGCGTTCTCAATTATCCGGCAATTCTCGGTTTAGCCCAAGGCAGCCCCGGAGAAGCGATCGCCGCTTTAGAGTTTCTCGACAGTCTCCCCCAAGATTTACCGCAATCTTTAAGCAAATTTCCCCTAAAACTCTCCCAGTCCTTAAACTTAGGAAAAATTATTGCTCAAACCCTTGACACGGAAACCCAATTATGGTATCTGAGTTATCTTCAGTATGAGGATTGGCAACGACGAAGAGAGCGATCGAGTTTGCAAATCTTGGAAAAAACCCGCCGGCAGCTGTTAGCCTACGTTCAACCCCGTTTAGTCTGGGAATGTACTCTCTTGGAATTAGCCAAGCTACCCACCGCCCAAAAGTCTTAAAATCGTTATATTCATCGATCGAGTGGGGAGAAAGACAATGAAAATCAAATCCTTAGTTTTGCTGATTCTGTTAACCTTGACTACGGTTTTAGGCGCTTGTCAGGGAGCAAAAGAAGCCGAAGAACCGAAAAACGTCCCTACCACGGTGGAATCGCCGCAAAAAGACGAAGATAGCGATAAAGACGGGGAAAATCGGCAAAAAGACGATGATAATCAACGGGATAAAAAAGACGATGACGATGACGATGACGATGACGATGATGATGATGATGATAACTAAATCCCTAGCATAAAAAAATCGGGTGAGCTTTAACCCACCCGATCGCATCTGTATTAAAATTAACCTATAACTGGGGTACAAACTGTTCTTTTTCGGGAACGTAGGCGTATTCAGCCACAATTTGCCGGAATTCTTCCCCATTGATCGTTTCTTTTTCGATCAGCAGATCCACCACTCGATCGATCACTTCCCGATGATCGCGAATAATTTGCCGAGAAATTTCATGACAGTGTTCCACGATCGATCGCACCTGATCATCGATGCGAGTAGCCACCTTCTCAGAATACTCGGAACGATTCATCAAACCGCCACCGAGGAACACCTCACCCCCTTGACTTTCTAGGGACAAAGGACCTAAATCGCTCATCCCGAAACGAGTCACCATCTGACGGGCCATATCAGAAACTTGCTGTAAATCGCCACCGGCACCGGTAGTCACCTCATCATAGCCGAAGATTTCTTCCTCGGCCGCCCGACCACCTAAAGCACCGGAAATCCGGGCCATTAACTGCGCTTTCGTGGTTAAACCCTGTTCTTCGTTGGGAGTGAACCAAGTTAAACCCTGGGCCTGTCCCCGGGGAATCAGAGTCACTTTCTGGACGGGATCGTGATCTTTTAAGAGCGTACCCACGATCGCATGACCCACTTCATGGTAAGCGATTAAGCGCTTGCTCTTGCTATCGACTAAAGGAGTACCTTCCATACCTGCGATCACGCGATCTACCGCATCATCTATCTCTAACAGGGTAATGGCTTCTTTGCGACGACGGGCGGTTAAAATTGCCGCTTCGTTCAGTAAATTGGCTAAATCTGCCCCACTGAACCCCGGAGTGCGACGGGCGATCGCTTCGATGGAAACGTCGTTGGCCAGCTTTTTATTGCGGGCATGAACGTCTAAAATCTCTAAACGACCTTTAAAATCGGGTGCATCGACGGTTACTTGGCGATCAAAACGGCCCGGACGCATGAGAGCGGAATCGAGAACATCGGGGCGGTTAGTGGCGGCAATGATGATAATTCCCGTATTCCCCTCGAAACCGTCCATTTCTGTCAATAATTGGTTCAGGGTTTGTTCCCGTTCGTCGTTACCACCACCGATACCGGCACCCCGTTGACGACCTACTGCGTCAATTTCATCGATAAAGATTAAACAGGGAGCATTTTCCTTGGCTTTTTTGAACAAATCGCGCACGCGAGAAGCACCGACACCGACGAACATTTCCACAAATTCCGAACCGGAAATGCTGAAGAAAGGTACACCCGCTTCACCGGCGATCGCTTTGGCTAACAGGGTTTTACCCGTACCGGGAGGGCCAACTAACAGGACTCCTTTGGGGATTTTGGCCCCGACGGCGGTAAATTTCTCCGGTTGTTTGAGGAAAGTGACGACTTCCTGTAATTCTTCCTTCGCTTCGTCAATTCCCGCCACATCATCAAAGGTGATGCCGGTTTTCGCTTCCATCTGGAAACGGGCTTTTGATTTACCAAAACTCATCGCTTGACCCGGACCGCCTGGCATATTATTAGAACGGCGGAAGAGGAAAAAGAGAGCGGCAATCAGCAAAAAGGGGAAAAGTAGATTACCGAGGAATCCCCACCAAGCGCCGTCATTCCGCATCGGGTGAGCATCGAAACTAATTTTAGAATCGCGTAAACGGGCGATTAAATCGGGGGAATTGGCCGGTAAATCGACTCGTAGGCGTTGTACTCGGTTTTCTAGTTCTGGATCTAGGGCCTGTACGATCGCGGTTCTGCCACCTTCGTAGAGATCGACGCTAACAACCCTACCACTCTCTAGGTATTCTAGAAAGCGTCCGTAGGTCATGCGGGTAGTGGCGGTGTTATTGCCGATATTACCGGTGGCCGTGGCAAAAGTGCCTTGCCAGAGGAAAAAACCGACCACAAGGGCGGGCAATGTCCACAGTAAAATCGTTTTCCAGGATAGTTTCATGTTTGTTTAGTGGTTCTAGGATAAAGATTTTTGCCTAACTCATTTAGCTGTTTTTGTCAAGGATTTTAGGTTATTTTTTCGAGATTAATCCCCGCAGCCAATTAAATCTTAACTAAATGTAACGTAATTCTCATAATTCTGACAACAATGATGACGAGAGATTTTTTTAGTTCATTTGTTCTAGCAAAAGTCTCAGGGTTTCTGGGATATTGCTGGATTAGAGAAGGTCAAGATTTAACAGTAAGCTGTTGACTATCTAAATTACTCGTTAAGACTGCATGGGAGCGCCGGAGTTGAGAGCGCCGGAGTTGAGAGTTTGAGTATTTGTACTAAAACATCCAATACGCAGTTTAAATGCAGTACAGCTTAGTCCGGGTAGTGGTAATAAGTAGGGTTTGCGGCAAAAAGTTTTTCCTGGGGGCGGGGTGTAGGGTGTAGGGTGTAGGGTTTTACCGATTTTCAGGTGGTTAATTAGGGTCTGCTGAAAAAGTTATTGAAAAGCACAGGTCTCTTAATCAATGATTTCACTTAGCTACAAGCATAAGCTTTAGTTGTTGATTAGCTTCTAAGCTATAACTTATTGTCATCATTGACCGAGAAAAAGTGCG
>NZ_JADBTZ010000020.1:0-6005 GCF_020245885.1 Microcystis sp. M165S2
CTTTAAACGGACGTAGAGGAAAGCGTAAGACTTCTGTTAAAGAAGCAGCATCCCGTGAAGCGTCAACCCCATTCAGCGACCATTCTAAAAAGGTGGCGTGGTGAGGAATCGCCGTCCGTTTTACGGCGGCGAGGATGTCAAAGCTGTTTCGTGATTTTACCGCTAAAAGAAGACCGGTAAACGGGGTAAGTTCCCATTGATTCTTTCCTACCGACAAAAAAGACAGCCTATAATATAGGTAAGTTTGGGGCCGATTCTACCGCACACGACATTTTAGGGCTAGAGCTTATGGGTTTATTGACAAGATTGGGGATTTCACTGGGATTACTCGCCCTAGGCGGTACTGTGGGGGTGCTAGGAAATCAGTATTTAAGCAGAAAAGCACCCCTAGAGGTAAATAAACCGCCAGCAATCCTCCCCGCTTCCCTCTCTCTCCCTGTTATTCCCCAAAACGACGGCAATGTTAATTTTATCGCCCAGGCCGTGCAGAAAGTCGGGCCGGCGGTGGTGCGGATTGACTCGGCCCGGGAAGTGGCCGACCAAATTCCCGAAGAATTTAAACAGCCCTTTTTTCGGCGCTTTTTTGGTAATGAAGTGCCGATTCCCAGGGAGCATTTGGAACGGGGAACCGGTTCTGGGTTTATAATCAGTACAGATGGACTACTTTTAACTAATGCCCATGTGGTGGAAGGGACAACCCAAGTAAAAGTGACTTTGAAAAACGGTCAAACCTATCAGGGTAAAGTACTGGGGGTTGACAATATGACCGATGTGGCCCTAGTGAAAATCGAGGCGGAAAATTTACCGACGGTGACTTTTGGCAAGGCCGAAACTTTAATCCCCGGGGAGTGGGCGATCGCTATTGGCAATCCCCTAGGCTTAGATAATACGGTTACGGTGGGCATTATTAGTGCCTTGGGCCGGACTAGCAGCGAAGTGGGGGTTCCCGATAAACGAGTCCGTTTTATTCAAACCGATGCCGCTATTAACCCCGGCAATTCCGGCGGCCCGTTGCTGAACGCCAACGGGGAAGTTATCGGCATTAATACGGCAATTCGGGCCGATGCTCAGGGTTTAGGGTTTGCTATTCCCATCGAAACCGCCCAAAAAGTGGCGGGACAGCTATCTAGCAAGGGTAAAGCGGAACATCCCTACATCGGTATCCACATGGTGACGCTAACCCCAGAATTACGGCAGCAATTGAACGAAACTAAAGAATTAAACTTTAATATTGACCAAAATGAAGGGGTAATCGTCCTGCGAGTGGTGGAAAATTCCCCCGCCCAAAAAGCCGGGATGCAAGCGGGTGATATCATCGAAACTGTGGCAGGAAATCCCGTTAAAACCGCCGCCGATGTGCAGCAAGGTGTAGAAACCAGTGCGATCGGTGGTAATCTGGAAATCGAGATTAACCGCAGGGGTAAACAACAAACTCTCACCGTTCAACCGGGGGTTTTTCCTAGCAAAACTAGCGAGTGAACTACTTTCAACCGGTCAAGGGGCGACCCCTTACCCTACACTGGGAGGAGAGAAAATAGCAGCGGAGCGATCGAAATTGAGGCAGCGGTTACACTTAAAACTATCAATTGGGCGCGGGGCTGCCCTTCTAATCGGTTTGCTGGGATTAACGGCCTGTCAACCGCCTGATCCGCCGACAATTTCGCCGACAGAATCGCCTAAAATTGAAGAAACTGGCCGCTTAATTCTCAATAATGCCACCTTAGAACAGGCTAACCCCTCCGGACAACCCCTCTGGAAAATTCAAGTCAAAAAAGCTACCTACACCCAAGACCAAAAAATTGCCCGTCTGGAAAATATCAAGGGTAATATCTATCAAGATGGGAAGGTAGTTTTACAGGTTAGTGCTGACCGCGGTGAAGTCTATAAGGAAGGCCAGGAAATTCTCCTCAAAGATAATATTGTGGCTGTAGATCCCCGCAATAAGGCCATTATTAACGCGCCTGAATTGCGTTGGCTACCCAAGGAAGGTATTTTAATCTCCCCCAAAGGGATCAAAGGTAGTCATCTACAACTAGAAGCCAAGGCGCGCCAAGGACGCTACGACACGCGCCAAGAAAAACTAGAATTACAAGGTCAAGTGGTGGCTACCGCCAAGGAATCTCGTGTTGTCCTGCAAACCGAGCGCCTGTACTGGGAAATTCCTCAACAGGTCATTAGTACCGATCAAAAAGTCGCTTTTGATCGCTATATTAATAAAACTATTATCGATCGCCTTACTGCTATCGGCGGTCGTTGGGAAAGAAAAAATAATCAGGTTATCCTACAAGAAAACCTCGAATATCGCTCTTTAGAACCACCTTTACAGATTTCTGGTTCTCAGGCAATTTGGAACTATCAAAATCGTACCCTAACGTCCGATCGCCCCACGGAAATTTTTCAATATCAAGATCAAATCACTATTACCGGTAATCGTGTGGTGGTGGAATTAGGCAATCGTATCGCTTATCTCAAGGATGGGGTTAAGGGGATTAATCAGAAAACTGGAGCGCAATTGTATAGTCAGATCTTAACTTGGAAAATGTCGGAAAAAATTGTCGAGGCCGAGGGGAATATTATCTATGAACAACAGGAACCAAAATTTAATCTCACTGGCGATAAAGCGATCGGAACTTTAGAAGATAATAACATTGTTGTTAGTAGTAGTTCCCCCGATCGAGTTGTCACCGAGATTTATCCCCGTTAACAGGGAAAATTAGCCAAAAAAACTCTCCCCAAAAAAGGGAGAGGGGGGGTAAATATTTAAAAGCTTACCATTTGAGCAGGTTAAACTGTTCCATATCGATGGTGTCGCGGTTACGATAGATAGTCAGGATAATCGCTAACCCCACGGCTGCTTCGGCTGCCGCTACGGTAATCACGAAAATAGTAAAAATTTGGCCTCTGATATTAGCGGGGTCAAGATAGTTGGAAAAACCCATTAAGTTAATGTTAACGGAATTGAGCATCAATTCGATCGACATTAAAACCCGGACAGCATTGCGACTGGTGACTAAACCGTAAATTCCGATACAAAACAAAGCCGCCGCTAATAACAAATAATACTCTAACTGAATCTGCATGATACCTCTTTCTTTGGTCTTATTTAGGGGCGGTTAATTCTCTAGGTCGTTCGGGCAATGTTAAAGCTGTGGCCGTAGGTTCTTCAGCTTTCAGGGTGGGGATAAGGTCACGACGAGCTAAAATAATTGCTCCGACCATGGCCATTAATAATAGCACGGAAGCTAATTCAAAGGGTAGCAGGAAATCACTAAAGAAATGCTTACCGATTTCTACTAAAGTATTAGTCACTACTGCGGGAGAAGTGCTAGAAATTGACCAAGGCGTGATTAAAACCATGGTCGATAACAGTACAAATAAACCCACACAAACTAAAGCAGTAGATGCCCGACGAATCCAACGTTTAGGAATATCAGAAAAGTCCTCTTGCTTGTTAACAAGCATAATGGCAAAGAGAATTAAAACGTTAATTGCGCCCACATAAATTAGAATTTGTGCCGCTGCTACAAAGTCAGCATTTAGTAAGAGATATAAACCCGAAATGCTGATAAAAACACCGCCCAATAAAAAGGCGGAATAAACGATATTAGATAATAGTACCACGCCTAAAGCGGTCCCGATTACCAGGGCTGCTAAAATGCCAAAAGATACTATTTGAACGCCCTCGGCTAAATTCACAGTAGTTTCATCTCCTTTTATGTTTGAGAGTTATTAATTATTAGTTATCAGTCAGGGATTAGGTGATGGAGTGGTCACTGCGTGCGCGTTGCGGGGGGGGATTGGGGAGAAAAAGCTATCTCGGAGTCTCCTAACTGCTAATTAATCAGTAATTTCTTCTGGACGTTTACCGGCGCGTTGACTACCGGCGGGTAAATCGTGGGGTTCGATGACACCTTTAGGTAGATAACCTAATTCCCTCAGAGGTGTCACCATCGGGTCTTGGGTGACTTTGTAGGGTAAACGGCCTAGGGCGACGTTATCATAGTTTAATTCATGACGATCATAGGTCGCTAGTTCGTATTCTTCGGTCATGGACAAACAATTAGTCGGACAATATTCCACACAATTGCCGCAGAAAATACAGACCCCAAAATCGATACTGTAGTGTTTGAGTTCTTTCTTTTTAATTTCCTTGTTAAAAGTCCAATCTACTACTGGTAAATTAATCGGACAAACTCGCACACAAACTTCACAAGCGATACATTTATCGAACTCAAAGTGAATTCTACCCCGATAACGTTCCGAGGGAATTAACTTTTCGTAGGGATATTGGACGGTAATCGGACGACGACGCATATGATCAAAGGTAACGGATAAACCTTCGCCGATGTATTTCGCCGCTTGAATGCTACCTTTGGCGTAATCGCTGACTTGTTTGAGGATGTTAAACATGATGGTCAGAGGTATAGTGGGTTAACAGGGCAAAAACGGAAATTAACCGCCAAAAGCAAAGGGAAAAGCTAGTTTTAGGGCGGCGGTAAGTAGTAAGTTAACTAAAGATACCGGTAGGAGGAATTTCCAGCCTAAATCGAGTAATTGGTCAATGCGAACCCGGGGTACGGTCCAACGCAAGAGAATAGCGATGAAGATGAGAAAATAGGCTTTTAATACTGTCATCGTAATCCCTAGGGAAGCGGTGATAATTTGTAGCCAAGGATTGGTTTCACTAACTCCCAACCAGCCGGCCAAAGCATTGACGGGGATAGGAAATTCCCAACCACCAAGATAGAGGACGGCGAAAACTAGGGCCGATAGCACGAGGTTAACGTAGGAACCCACATAAAAAAGAGCGAATTTCATCCCCGCGTATTCGGTTTGATAACCGGCGACCAATTCCTCCTCCGCTTCCGGTAAATCGAAAGGCAGACGTTCACACTCAGCTAAAGCGGCAATCCAGAAAATCAGAAACCCCACCGGTTGGCGCCAGATATTCCAGCCTAAAATGCCATAACCGGATTGTTGTTCGACAATATCAATGGTACTGAGACTATTAGACATCATCACGATCGCTAATACCGATAAAGCCAAAGGAATTTCATAACTAATCGATTGCGCCGCCGCCCGCAGGCCTCCCAGCAAGGAATACTTATTATTCGAGGCATAACCCGCCATTAATAAGCCAATGGGGGCAATACTGGATAAGGAAATCCATAAAAAGATACCCACGTTTAGGTCGGTAATCACCAGATTTTGACCGAAGGGGACGATGAGATAGGAGACAAACACCGGCATCACCACCAAAATTGGCCCAAAGAGGAATAACCAAGGGTCAGCCTTAGCGGGGACGACATCTTCTTTAAAGACTAATTTCAGACCGTCGGCGACCGGTTGTAAAACGCCCAAGGGGCCTGCGTATTCCGGTCCGATACGCTGTTGGACGGCGGCGGAAATTTTCCTTTCTAACCAGACGCAGACTAAAACCCCCACCGTGGCGGCTATAATCATCAGGAACATGGGTAAAGGCATCCAAATCGCTTTAGCCAGTCCTCCACTTAATCCCAAGTCTGTTAGGGATTTAATGAAACTTTCTTGTAAATCTATGCCTTGATTCATATTTGGCGATCGCTGTACTGTCGATAGTTCGGCATGGTCTGAAGATTTTTAAGCAAATCTTATAGCCTAGTATACAGTTAGTCGGTCTGAGGGTTATCAGCAAAGTGACAAAGGCTTCAACTCATTAGCAGCCAAGAGAGTCAAGCAATCTTGATTCCCCCGCCGAGAATAGCTATTAGTCAATAGTTAGACTCTGAATCTATCAATGTTCTCATCTGTTTCTTAGCGCCGACAACCTCAGCTAGTTATCAATTATTCACAGGAAAAAAATCTAGTTAAGTAGCTGGTTATAATTAGGGCTTGCTGAATAATGGTAAAACCCTTTTAAAATAAAGCTTTTGACCTGTTAAAGTCCGATGTTAGTGCTGCGAAAATAGGATTGGGACTTTCAAAAACCTTGCATTATCCTTCTTATAGTACATCTCTTGGTACAA
>NZ_JADBTZ010000200.1:0-2539 GCF_020245885.1 Microcystis sp. M165S2
AAAAATAGCTTCTTCATTTCGATGTTCCGAAAGATACTGACGGAGTTCTGCGTTAGTCATTTCCGAAGGTGATTTTTTCATAATTCAAAGTTCCAATTTCCCTGTTCATCGATTAAAATGCTGATGTCTTCATTGGTTCCCGCTAAAATATAAATAATTTTGAGTCGGCTATCATAGCGGAATAGGTATATCGGTTGGTAGAGATTAGAAAGCAATTGACAAATAAAGATAGAGGTATCTTTCTGTTTTTGAGTCGGCAAATATCTTCTCCTAGAATTGTGCCAGTTTTGTTATCCCTATTTTACAGGATAGGAGGGTGGTGGGTTACGCTTCTCTAACCCACCCTACGCACTCACGCCTTTAGGCCCAGGAGTGTCAAATTTTACAAGTCTCGACGCGAGAGAAGATAACAGCAACTATTCTTATCCCCTCCCCATCCCCAAACCTATACCCCAAACCACCCACTTCACATAATCTTAATAAAACAGGGAGGTGTCCTTCGGGTGTTTTTAGGTCAAAAGTAACATCAAAGTGGTATATCCAGCTATTATTCACTCGCCAGCCTACTCTATCTCCGAAAGCGTTCCAAACTCTTTCATTATACTGCCGCGTCCCGCCGAGGTCGCGGTAGATTTTCGCCTGCACAGAAAAACCAAAGCGACCGCCACTATATTTAACCCATAATTGGTCAATGGTTCGCAAATCCTCGCAGGGAAAATTATCGATATCCTCTTCCCGTAGCCATCCTTCTTTTGTGCGGTTGGCTACCTGTAGCATCACGTTGGCGGTTTCCTCGTCCGCTTCCTGCCATTTCTGTTGTTTCAGCAAATCCCGTAGCTTCGTGTAATCGATTCCTTTCGCGCTTTTAAGCTCGATTTCTTTCTGTTCCGTTTTAGGGGACGGTGGGACGGGTTGTTGTGCTAATTTCAGGGTAATCCGGTCATAATAACGAAAAACCTTCGGATTCTTAGGGTCTAAGGCTAATACTCGCCTCATTAACTGTTTTGCTTCTTCTAGTCTCCCGTCCCCTTCTAAATCTAACGCTTCCTCTCGCAGTAATGCGATATCGGTATCATTTGCTTGTTTCGGTAACAGAATCAGATGATTTTTGTAGTTTGGTTCGACGGTGGAGTGGGGAGTCTGCGGGGGTTTGTTGTATTGTCGGTTGATTTCCGGAACTCGATGGAATAGATGATTACAAAGTCTCTCCACCGTCGCGCAATTCCTTTCCCCCTCAATTCGCAAAGCCTCCAGAAGCGCGTAGGTAAACGAACTCATTCCCAAAGCGGGAATTTGATAGGATTCTTCCCCCGGACTACAGGAAGCGATGGTTATCACTCCCTGTTGGGGTTTTCCCCCCGCGGATTTATTGCCGAATCTCGTCTCGTTCCGGCAAGAGTCCAACAACAGAATGATATTATCCGCGCCGCATTTGCGTAAGCGTTGGGTGAGATAGGTGAGAGAAATGGTGGTATCTGGGAGCAATTGGGAGTGTCCATCGTGGGGAACGAGGTAATCCTGTTCCTGATGTCGTAATCCGTGGCCACTGAAGAAAAACCAGAAGTTATCCCCCGTCTCCAACTGCGGGGACTCGAAAAATTCATGGAGGAAGATTTTTAAATTTGTGGCAGTGGGTTTCGTTTCTAGAAAAGTACCGCTAGGCGTTTTAATGGAGCCAGAATCATCGGTAAAGAGGAAAACTTCGTCAAACTTGGCTTCTTCTTTACAATAGCGAAACATAGCCTTCGCGTCTTCGATGGCGCAATCTAGCTTGTTAAAGTGTCCCTGTTTATAGGCTGTAATGCCGATGATAAATGCCCAGTTCGCCATTAGTCCGCAGTCGGTGTGTTTTTCTCGTCTCGCTTAAATTTTAGGGTTAATCCGCCTTTAGTGCCGGTCTTAATCCCCGTCCCTAATAATTTTACCTCACCTTCCCCGGTAATCTCTACGCAAAGCTCTACTTCATCGAGTTTAAAGCCGGTTTGCTCGTTGACCTGTTTCTGTGCTTGATTGAAGACTTTGCCGATAAGCTGGAGAAAATGGGAAAGTTCTGTCTCTAGCTTCTCTATGCTCACTTTTACGCCGCGAGTCGCCGCTTCGGTGATAGTTTTCCTTTTGTCCCAGGGATTGTCATAGGTGTCGTTTCCTTTCGCATCTTTATCGACGCTGACGGGGGTATCTTCTGCGGTGATAATCCAAATAGTTTCTTCTGACATAGCGTTCTCGTTTTTCGGTAATGGTTCTCTTTATTATCGAAAATTTGGGTTAAAACCCCGTCGTTTTACGACGGCTTTTCTTGATCTTTAATATAGCACTTAAGAACTTCCAGGGTTGCACCTCTCAGTTATCAGTTATCAGTTATCAGTTATCAGTGCGTAAGTCATCAGTTATCTGATGTGAGTTTTTAAGTGTGCAGTATTAAATAGAAGTTTCCTCCTGTCTTTTGGATATTCTCGACTTTGTGTGATAATTTTTGCTTATGGAATCGTGAAATGCTTATCGGGCAAGACTTTTAGGGCTATTTTGCGGATATTCTATC
>NZ_JADBTZ010000201.1:0-3189 GCF_020245885.1 Microcystis sp. M165S2
GATAGGGCATATCGGAAGTTGGTCATCAGACCTAAACGCTTGGGGAGATTTAAGCTCTATTTTGGTTGGTAGCAATACCTGTCAAGACAACTTGAGTCAGTGAACCAAGAATCCCTCGCATGAGCGCGACGGGAGTGTCAAGCTGATATTAATAAGGCCACCCGGGAGTTAAACTGGCAGCCCGAATATGATCTCGTCAGTGGTTTAGCAGACTCCTTCCAGAACGATTATCTCCCTTCCGGTCGAGATCGGCAAGAAATAGACTGGGCGATCGATGACCAGATCTTGGCAAATCAGTGAGAATCTGGGAATAGGGAACAGTTAATCGCTCCCTATTCCCCATTGACAGCTTACTGCACATTCCACCAACCGAAGGCCGGCCCGACAAAGCGAATAACTACCCAAGCGCCGGCTAAAACTCCTATACCAATCCAGGCACCCCTAGTGGTTAACTTGTAAGCTTGGGCCGCTTGACTTTTGGTAATCGGTAGCCAAGGCAGGATATTTTCTTCCTGTCCATATTTATCACCCAGGGCCGATTGACGACGTTTTGATTCACCCATACTAATGTCAATTATTAAGAGGTTTTTATCTGATTGTATATCGAAAGACAACAGGCCACACCCAGTCCTAGTCCCTGAAACTGTTATAAAATTAAAGGTTGCGACTGAAACGAGAAGAATTATGGCAACCATTAACAGTAATTACTTAAAACTAAAAGCGGGTTATCTTTTTCCGGAAATTGCCCGACGAGTCCAAGCTTTTGCGGCAGCCCATCCCGATGCTAATATTATCCGTCTGGGGATTGGGGATGTCACCGAACCTTTGCCCCGAGCTTGTCGGGAGGCAATGATTAAAGCGGTGGAGGAAATGGGCGATCGCTCTAGCTTTAAAGGTTACGGGCCCGAACAGGGTTATGCTTGGTTAAGGGAGAAAATCGCCGTCAATGATTTTCAGGCTCGCGGTTGTGATATAAGTGCCGATGAAATCTTTATTTCCGACGGTTCTAAGTGCGATACGGGCAATATTCTCGATATTTTTGGGGATAATAACTCGATCGCCGTAACTGACCCAGTATATCCCGTTTACGTTGATACTAATGTTATGGCTGGACACACGGGAGAGGCCAACGACCGCGGTGAATACGAGGGACTGATTTATCTGCCAATTACCGCCGAAAATAACTTTACTGCCCAGATTCCAGCCGAAAAAGTCGATTTAATCTATCTCTGTTTTCCCAATAATCCCACCGGGGCCACGGCTACCAAAGAACACTTGACAGCTTGGGTCAATTATGCTAGGGCAAACGGATCGATTATCTTTTTTGATGCGGCCTACGAGGCCTTTATCACCGATGCCAGTTTACCCCATTCCATCTACGAAATCGAGGGGGCGCGGCAATGTGCGATCGAATTTCGCTCTTTTTCCAAAAATGCCGGTTTTACCGGGACTCGTTGCGCTTTAACCGTGGTTCCCCAAAGTCTCATGGCCAAAGCTGCCGACGGGACGGATGTGCAACTCTGGAAACTGTGGAATCGTCGGCAATCGACCAAATTTAACGGCGTTTCCTACATTGTCCAACGGGGGGCCGAGGCGGTTTATTGCCCGGAAGGAAAAGCACAAGTACAAGAACTTGTCAAGTTTTATTTACAAAATGCAACAATTATCCGAGAAAAATTAACCGCTGCTGGTTTAGAAGTCCATGGCGGCGTAAATGCGCCCTACGTCTGGGTAAAAACGCCCCAGGGTCTATCGAGTTGGGATTTCTTCGATAAGCTACTGCACACCTGTAATGTGGTGGGAACCCCCGGATCCGGCTTTGGGGCTGCCGGAGAGGGTTATTTCCGGCTATCGGCTTTTAATAGTCGTGCCAACGTCGAGGCCGCTATGGAGAGAATTATCGATAAATTTCAAGGCTAATGGTCAAAAGAGGGATGTTTGCGGAAGCGTCCCCCAACAACCCCATCGGCAAATAATTGATAGACTGGTAACTACTCACCGACAACGGCTCACCGATGCGACCCTTTTGGTTAGAATCCTTACAGGTAGAAAGATTAACGATCGCAATTGCCAGCTTACCGGCAGCTCTGCAAGGGATCAAGTTGGTGCAGTGGTCAGATCTGCACTGCGATGAACAGCATTTGCCTGTAGCTGTCCTGCAAGAAGCGATCGCCATTACTAATCAGGAAAAACCCGATCTCATCTTCCTGACGGGGGATTTTATTACCTATAGTCCTAGTCCGATTTTTGCCCTAGTCGAGAGCATAAAAGCTCTCAAAAGTCAAGGGGGTATTTATGCTTGTTTAGGAAATCATGACAGTTATCTTCCGCAGGCAAGGGAAACGGTCAGATCAGCCCTAACTAGCGTGGGAATTCGGGTACTCTGGAATGAAATCGCCACACCCTACGGCGAAAATTTTCCCATTGTCGGATTGGCCGATTATTGGTCCGGGGAATTTTTACCGCAAATCCTCGAGCAAATTTCTCCCGATATACCCAGACTCGTCCTTTCCCACAATCCCGATACAGCCATGCTTTTAAGGGATTGGCGCGTGGATTTGCAGTTATCCGGTCATACCCACGGAGGTCAAGTGACTATCCCCGGTATCGGTTCCCTACCGATAATTTTAGAGAAACTTAGGCGATCGCTGCCAGAACCCTATGGTCAATGGGTTCCCTTTCACCGGCAGTTTAGCAGAGTAGTCCGATACTGGCAATGGTCCGAGGGATTTCACCGAGTTGGGGAAAATCAATTATATGTCAATCGAGGCTTAGGAACCTATTTTCCCGGTCGTCTTTTTTGTCCCCCCGAAGTGACGGTAATTACTTTGATCAACGGCAGTCAGTCTTGAATCAGTGATCAGTGATCAGTTATCAGTGACCAGATGTGAGTTTTTAGTGAACAGTATGACAGCCTTTCTCGTGAAGGTGAAGCACAAGCTCATTCTTGCTAATCAAGTATTTCAGATGCAAGAACGAACCTCATGTATCTGAGAAAAGCTGTAAGTGAGGAGTATTGTAAAGTTTCAATACAAATATAGTCATATATAGCCAGCCATGGTAATATGTGAACACGAAACTATCAGACTAGGCAAAAAAAACAGGAATAAGTTATCGAACGGCTTGGAGGTGGTGGAAACAAGGGAATTTAACAGGCTATCAATTGCCTTCCGGTACAATTATCACAAC
>NZ_JADBTZ010000202.1:0-4191 GCF_020245885.1 Microcystis sp. M165S2
ATCGAGAATTTGAAAATAAAGAAGAACTGGAAAAAGTAGTCAATCAGCTTTTAAATGAAGGGGGATTGATTATTAAATGGAGTAGAAA
Source organism: Microcystis sp. M165S2 (assembly GCF_020245885.1). Lineage (NCBI taxonomy): Bacteria > Bacillati > Cyanobacteriota > Cyanophyceae > Chroococcales > Microcystaceae > Microcystis > Microcystis sp. M165S2. The sequence goes on from NZ_JADBTZ010000202.1 coordinate 89, forward strand.
GCTTAAAAATAAGGGTAATGCTGTCAATGTAACTTAAATGCGTAAAAGCTTACACGACTCAAGAGGTGCGGGAGCAGGCTTTCAACGGTGAAATTATTGGCAGGAAAGACCTACAATATGTTCAACATCCTCATTCCGAACGCTCTCTATCCGATGCCTTGCGCTCTCTGATGGGCAATCCAGAACATCCTCCCCTATACCATTTGTCAGCGCGTTTCTGGATGCAGTTAATCCCCATCGAACATTCAGCTAGAACTTTCTCGATTTTCTTAAGCATCTTAGTCATTCCTTGCCTTTATTGGTTATGCCTAGAATTGTTCGATTCCTCCCTAACAGGCTGGATAGTGATCGCTTTATTCGCTGTTTCTCCCTTTCAGATGCTCGTGGCTCAAAACACTACCCAGTATAGTCTCTGGACGATAACAATTATTTTATCGGGAATCGCTCTTTTGCGAGCAATCCGTAAAAATACGCTTAAAAGTTGGCTCTGGTATAGCCTGAGTTTAGCCTTGACTTTTTATACTCATTTATTTTCTGCTCCTGTGGCCATCGCCCAAGCTTTATATGTGATTCTTCTAGAGAGATTGAAAATTACAAGAACAGTTGTTAGCTATATATTGGCAGCTGTTGGCAGCTTAGTTTTATTTAGCCCTTGGCTATTCGTGATTTTTACCAACCTAGGCAAAATCGATGGGAATACCCAATACTATCGACAGTTTAAGACTAATATCAGCCAAATATCTCAAACCTTATTCCGTCATACTGGCCATGTATTTGTGGATTTCTTTCACCGCAGAGGAAGATTAGAGTCGGCTTTACATTTGTTAATTTTATTATTAGCGATCTATTCTCTTTACCATCTCATCCGATACACCTCGCCGAAAGTTTGGTTATTCCTAATAACTTTGATTGTTGTTCCTACACTATTTCAAATAGTCCCCGACTTAATTAAAACTTCGATTCGCTCCCTACAAGCCAGATATTATCTACCAGTATTTTTAGGAATGCAGATTTCTATTTCCCACCTAATCGCTAGTTATATCGGCTCAAAATCCCCCAAAAATTGGCTGCACTATTTGGGACAACAAATCTTGCTAATTTTCCTGCTACTAGGTATAGTATCGGGTGTATTTCTGGGTTTAACTCCTGATGCGGGTTTAGACGATCAAAGAGGTACAGCCAGTGGAGCTAATCTAGAAATCGCCCCTGTTTTAAACTCCATGACCAAGCCGATAGTTATCAGCGATAATACCCCTAGTTTCTTTTTGGCATTATCCTATTTAGTTAACGATCAAGTTAAGTTTCAATTATTTCAGGATGGCGATGTGGAATCCTGGCGGCAAAAACTCAATCTCAAGGAATTAGCCCAAAACTACAGTAATATCGTCGTGGCACATCCCGAAGAAGATTTTGTTAACTTCTTAAATGAGCAATACCCCATTCGTACAAAAAAATTAGCAGGACCGCTAATAGAAATTAAACTCCAATAGCAGAGAAAAACTGTCTAACTTTGCCCACAACAGCGATCGATCCCTAAACTATCTAAAATCAAATCACTGACGGCGTTAGCGATGGCGAATTCACTATAAAAACTTTCGCGAAAATCAAAAGCCTGCATCTCGGTAACGATCGCAATTACCAAGCTACCGAGATCGTTTTCCCCTTCCAAACGCTGACGCAGAAAAATTTGACTAGCGCGTTCAGCGATAGTTTCATTAATAGCTTCGGGAATAAATTCTGCATCTAACCAACGATGCAAAGCGGTGCGCAGCCAAGTTTGTTCCTGTTGGGGATTTTCGATCGGTGGTAAAGTAATAGGTGGAATTGGTGCGGGATGATCGGGCATAATTAGAGAATGATCAGGCTACGAGACTGAATTCTTGGGGGGAGTCGTGGATACCGCCTCTATTATACAAGGATACGCACGCGGTTACTTTCTCATGGCCGATGAGGGGGGGCGATTGGATTGGTATTCTAGTAAAAATCGCGCTCTTATCCCTCTTGATCGGCGTTTTAGGTATCCCAAGTCCCTAAAACGAGTTTTGAATCAAAATCGCTTTAGCGTGGCTATTAACGGCGATTTTGCTGGGGTTTGTGCCGGTTGTGCCGATCGCTCGCTGACTTGGATTTCCCCGGAGTTAATCCAAATCTATCAGCAATTACACCAAGCCGGTTGGGCCCACAGTTTCGAGACTTGGCAAGGGGATCAATTAGCGGGAGGGATTTTAGGTTTGGCAATTTGCGGGGTTTTTATCGGGGAATCGATGTTCTATAAAATTCCCGATGGTTCTAAGGTAGCCATGGTCAAGTTAGTCGAACACCTTAGAGAACGGGATTTCTGTCTATTTGATGCCCAAATGCAAAATCCCCATCTGGCTAGATTTGGGACCTATACTATCTCCGAAAAAGAATATCATCCCCTACTTGAAGGCGCTCTGTTGAAGCATTGTCATTTTGTTTAAGTATTGTTTCCGATTGTGGCAGTCATCTTATAGAACCTATTTGGTATCTCTCTTGTGACGCTTCACGGGTAAGAATTACAGGTATTTTGGCTAATTCGCTCTAATCCATACTGGGTAATGATTTTGGGAAAGATACCAAATGGACTCTATATAGTGAGGTAGTAATTTTTCGTTTTGGGGGCCAGTCGTCACGATTCAGTCGTCAATAGCAAATTAGGCTATACTTCATCTTTATCAAAAAAGCTGTGAGAATCGACCTCGAAAATGTCTTGACCATGGAACCCGATTCGAGGTATTCTATCAGGGTAGATCAGACAGTAATGAAATTCAGATTTAAATTGGCAATGTTAAACCAGTTAAAAATTCTAATTGTTGATGATAATGAAGTAGATCGGGTCGCCGTGCGCCGATTCTTAAGAACATCGGAGATGGAGATCGAAATAACAGAAGCCGCTGACTATCAAGAGGCTAAAGAAAAGATGTCCAATAATCTTTTCGACTGTATGTTTATCGATTATCTTCTACCCGATCAAGATGGTTTGACTTTGGTGCGGGAAATTCGGCAGCAGGGAGTTAAAATACCCCTAATTGTCTTAACCGGTCACGGAGACGAAGGAATTGCCGTAGATATGATGAAAGCCGGTGCTTCCGATTATCTGAGTAAATTTCGTCTTTCTGCCTCGCATTTAAATCAAGCGATGCGAAACGCCCTAGGCATCTATGAAGCGGCACAAGAAGTGGCGATTGCCAAACAAGAAAAAGAGCAATTGGCTAGACAAAAAGAAGATTTTGTTTCGAGGATGACCCACGATTTGCGAACTCCCTTAGTGTCTGTCAATCACATATTAGAACTATTTCAAGAAGGTTTATACGGTGAGATTACTCCCGAAATGAGTCGAGTTATTAAGGTGATTATTCGCAGTAATACAAATCTCTTGGAAATGGTTAATAATCTTTTGGAAGTTTATTGTTATGAAAACGGCGAAAAGACACTTAATTTTACTAAATTAAAGATTATCGATATTCTCGAAGAAGTCTGTCAGCAGTTAACTCCCCTTGCCCGAGAAAAAGGACTAGAATTAAGCTTAAATGCCGAAAATGCCAGGGAAATTTTCCTAACTGGCGATCGCTTGGAACTGCGGCGCGTTTTTACCAATCTCATCGGCAATGCGATTAAATTTACCCAAAAGGGTGATGTGAAAATTCATCTCATCCCCGCTACAGAGGAAGATACTTTTGTCACCATTGTCATCGAGGATACTGGTATAGGCATTTCAGCAGAAGAACTACTCCGGATTTTCGAGCGCCTGTACTCCGGTTCCCCAGACACTTCCAACAATGGGTTAGGACTTTATCTCTCCCGTCGCATTATCGATGCTCATGGGGGAACTATTGCCGTCACCTCAGAATTAGAACGGGGTAGTAGCTTTTCTGTCCGTTTACCTAAAATGTCAGCTTGAAGGCTCTCGGTTTGACACCTTGTAGGATGAGTTGCTAGATTTTGACATCCTCGCCGCCGTAAAACGGACGGCGATTCCTCACCACGCCACTTTTTTAGGGTGGTCGCGTCAACGGGGTTGACGCAGATAGCGAAAAACGCTTAATTGCTTAAGTCTGACACTTTCGACCCGTCCGTTTTGA
>NZ_JADBTZ010000203.1:0-13803 GCF_020245885.1 Microcystis sp. M165S2
CTGAGAAAATGCCGTTAGATGTTCGAGAATGGGATTGTCCAGACTGTGGGACACACCATGACCGAGATATTAACGCTAGTAAAAACATTTTGGCCGCAGGACTTGCGGTGTCAGTCTGTAGAGCGACCATAAGACCAGAATAGAGTAAATCTGGGGCGGCAGGTGCGAAACCCCGCAAGGGAAAGAAGCAGAAACCTAAATCGTGAGGTTTGGGAATCACCGTCCGTTTACGGCGGTGAGGATGTCAAGGATCGAGATGGGATTGAAACCACTCTCAAATGGGAATGGATTCCCGCAGACGCTCCCGATAGTTGCGACTGGTTTCCCTGGGAGGTAATAGGAGTAAAGGAAAGTGAGGATGATTCTCGCCCTGTTAGTTGCCGTATTCGCTTTCAAAACGGTTAAAAATGGGAAATAAAAGCAATATATCAGTGGAATCGCCCTAATTGGCGTTTTCTGACCTGAAGGAAGATCACTGCTCGGTTATCGGCTAAAATTAAGAACTGTAAAGAAAACAGATAAATTTTATGGCCGCTAAAGTTGAGATCTATACTTGGAGTTCCTGTCCTTTCTGTATCCGCGCTAAAGCATTACTCAAGAAAAAAGGGGTGGAGTTTACCGAATATTGTATCGATGGTGATGAAGAAGCGCGAGCCAAAATGTCCGATCGAGCCAATGGTCGTACAAGCGTACCACAAATTTTTATAAACGATCAACACATCGGGGGCTGCGATGACATCCATGCTTTAGATAGAAGTGGTGGTTTAGCTCCCCTGTTGCAGAATTAAGGATAAAAACTATTAATGAAACTAGCCTTTATTATCGATCCGATCGAGTATTTAGATCCGGGCCATGATACCAGTGTAGCTATCATGGAAGCGGCCCAATTATTAGGCCATGAAGTCTGGATGACTTCCATCACTGATCTCAGTGCGATTGCGGGAAAAGCTTGGGCAAAACTAACCAGAATTGAACTGGTTCCTGTGGAGTTAAAAGATAATCATTGGGTGGCTGTATCTCAATGGTATCAAAGACAAGAGACAGTTTTAACCTGTCTAGAAAACTTCGATTTTGTCTGGATGCGAAAAGATCCACCTGTGACGATTGCCTATCTTTATGCCACCTATTTATTAGACCTGATCGACCCCAAAAAAACCAAAGTAATTAACTCAACTAGGGGTTTACGCCATGCCAACGAAAAGTTATATACTATTCACTTTTCTCAGGTAATGCCCGCCACAATTGTTTCCCAAGATAAAGCGACAATTAGGGAATTTGTCAACCAAAAAGGGGCGGCAGTTATGAAACCTTTAGGGGGCAAAGCAGGGGAGGGAATTTTATTTCTTAGTCCCGAAGATCGCAATCTCAATTCAATGATTGAAATTAGCACAAAATGGGGACAAGAACCGGTAATGATTCAAGATTATTTACCAGCTGCCCAAGAAGGAGATAAACGCATTATTGTCCTCAATGGTGAACCGATCGGGGCAGTTAATCGTATTCCCACCGGTTCGGAATTTCGCGGTAATATGGCCGTGGGTGGACGAGTGGCAAAAACAGAAATCACCGATCGAGAATTAGAAATCTGTGCCACTTTAGCCCCAAAATTACGAGAAGATGGCCTATATTTTGTCGGATTAGATGTGATTGGTGGCTATCTCACGGAAGTTAATGTCACCAGTCCCACCGGCATTCGCGAGATCGATCGATTAAACAATGTTAGCTTAGGTCAACAGGTGATTAAATGGCTAGAAAATCATTTGGGCAGCAGAGATTAGGGAAATGGGGAGTATTTTCAGTGAACAGTAAACAGTAATCAGTGAAAAGACAGTAGGAAACGAAACTTCTATTTAATACTGCTCACTTAAAACTCAAATCTGATAACTGATAACTGATAACTGATAACTGTAAAAAAATGAATGCTTTATCAATACCGACGTGGATGGTTCATGTATCGAGTGTCGTAGAATGGATAGTGGCGATCTGGTTAGTCTGGACCTATGGCGACATCAGTAGCGATCGATCGTGGCGAATGTTATCTTGGGGAATGTTACCCGCTTTAATTGGGGCAATGTGTGCCTGTACATGGCATTTTTTTGATAATATCAGTGCCTTATCCTGGTTAGTCACCCTACAGGCAGCCATGACTGTCTTAGGAAATTTTACCCTCTGTGCTGCCGGTTGGTGGCTGTGGCGTTCCAGCAAAATCAGCGTTAACAATGAATAAAGAGAGTTTATTTGCCATCTCCCTGTTTCCCTATCTGGGGTTTCTTTGGTTGATCACTCGTTCGGGAAAAATGCCACGTTTAGCCTTAATTGGCTTTTATGTGCTGTTAATCTTCGTTTTTATCACCATTCCTGCCGGTATCTACGCCAAAATCCACTATGGTCAAGAATTGGCTAACGTCGATTGGTTACACGGCAGCGCCGAACTTTTCCTCACCCTCTCCAATATTCTCGTCGTCTTAGGTTTTCGTCAGGCAATTTTAGCGAAAAAGGAAACAGAGAAAGGGGAACAGGGAGCAGTGAACAGTGAACAGTAAACAGTGAACTGACAACTCACATCTGACAACTCACATCTGATAACTGATAACTGAATTGTGATACAATCGCCCCAAAACGTCCCTGCGTCAGTCAAATATGTCCCCGATTACACCGTCCATCAGTGTCAACGAACCAAACCCGCAGGCTGCTATCCAGACTTTATCGGTAGTGGTTCCCATTTATAACGAAGTGGACAGTATCCCCCATCTCGTCGAGAGTATCGCCACGATTTTGCGTTCTTATCAAATTAACTACGAGATAATCTGTGTTGACGACGGTTCTAAGGACGGTTCCACCGAGGTTTTAACTAATTTAGCCAAAAATCGCGATGATCTCAAGGCGGTAATATTGCGACGCAACTACGGACAAACCCCCGCCATGGCTGCCGGATTTAATTATGCCACGGGACAGGTCATCGTTACCCTCGACGGCGATTTACAGAACGATCCCAATGATATACCCCTATTATTGGCCAAATTAGAGGAAGGTTATGACCTCGTGAGTGGCTGGCGCAAAAATCGCCAAGATGACCGGGTAAAACGGCTTTTACCCTCAAAAATAGCTAATTGGCTGATAGCAAAGGTAACAGGGGTCAAATTACACGACTACGGTTGTTCTTTGAAAGCCTATCGAGCCGAATTAGTCGCCGATATGAATCTCTACGGGGAATTACATCGCTTTTTACCCGCATTAGCTTTTATTGAAGGGGCAAAAATAACCGAAATTCCCGTTAATCACCACGCTAGACGGTTCGGACAGAGTAAATATGGTTTAGGTCGCACAATTCGCGTGATTATGGACTTATTTACTGTCTTTTTTATGAAAAAGTTCCTCACCCGTCCGATGCACATTTTTGGATTCTACGGACTTTTATCGATGGTAGTGGGGATTATTTTAGGCACTTATCTGACTATTCTCAAACTCGGTTTCGGACAAGAAATCGGCGATCGACCTTTGTTAATCCTGGCCGTGTTATTCTTTTTAACTGGGGTACAATTACTCTGTTTTGGTCTTTTGGCAGAAATTTTGATGCGAACTTACCATGAATCCCAAAAACGTCCTATCTACCGCGTTCGTACTGTTGTCGGGGATAGGGGATTTTTCAGTGAGCAGTGAGCAGTAAACAGTAATCAGTGAGCAGTAATCAGTAAACAGTAATCAGTGAGCAGTAATCAGTAAACAGTGAACAGTAAAAAGACAGTAGGAAGCTGCTATTTAATACTGCCCACTTAATACATACTGCACACTTAAAGTAGGGAGGCACAATTATTTGTAGGATGGGTTAGCGCACTTCGTAACATGAGCGGGTGTTGGGTTTCATGCTTCAACCCAACCTATGTTCTGATAACTGATAACTGATAACTGATAACTGAAAAAAATATGACTATTTGGGAACTTGATTTTTATTCGCGGCCGGTGGTGGATGAAAATAATAAAAAAAGATGGGAAGTATTAATCTGTGAAACTCCAGCAACAATCGATCGCTGCTCCGATACGATATTTAAATATGCTAGTTATTGTCCTAATACGATGGTTAATTCCCAATGGTTAGGAGAAGCAATTACTGCAGCTATCAAGGAAGCGGGGGTAACTCCCAAAAAAATTCGCTTTTTCCGTCGTCAGATGAATAACATGATTAGCAAAGCTTGCGAGGATATCGGTATTCCCGCTTCCCCTAGTCGTCGCACTCATGCTTTAACTAGATGGATAGAAGAAAGAATGGTTAATTTCTACCCTCAAGAAGTTGGTTATGATCAAAATTTAACTAAAACCGCTTCCGTGAATTATCCTCCTTTAAATGCGGTTCCCCTTCCCGATGCTGTCCGGGGAGATAAGGCAGATAAATGGGCTTTTGTTACGCTAGAATTGTCTTCTTTTAATGATATAAAAGATTGGGATATTAGCTTCGGAGAAAATTTGCCTACACTAGGGATGGGATTAGATGAAAATCTCAAAATACCCGGTTTAGTTATTTTTTCTCCCCGCGCTTTACCCTTAGCTGGTTGGATGTCAGGGTTAGAAATGGCCTATTTAAAGTTAGAAACTGGTTCTCGTCCTCTGCTACGTTTAGAAACAGGTGCTAGTGATAGCTGGATTCTCGTCAACGTCACTAATGCCGAGACTTTAAACGAAGCCAAAAACTTTGAAGAAGCTAAACAAAAAGCGAATAATCTGCATTTTTTAGCCATTCAATCTAACCCTGAATCGGAATCCTTCGCCGGTTTTTGGCTATTACAAGAAGGCTATCAAGAGTAAAGTTTAGTAAAGGTGGGTTTTCAATCCACCCCCACAGAATTAACTTAAAAACATTGTCTAGTCCAACTACCGTGTAACCCGTAGGGAATATGATGTTTAAGATGAATAATCCCTAGGGAATTAGTGATATCTTTAGCATCTAAGATTACCATATTCGATCGATGATTGGCCGCATCGTAAGTGACCACCAATAACCAACCATCATCTTCAGCAATTCCATCGGGTTTAGGCACAAAAATTGGCTCACCTGCGAATCCCCGGGGAGCAAAAGAATGTAACTGTTTTTCTCCCGTTAATAGGTCGAGTTTTAAGATTGCTTGCAAAGGAGCATTACCGGTGGCATGATGAGTGGCAGCGATGTATAAATAACGGTAATCTTGACCAACTTTTGCAGGATTAATGCTGGGAAATTCACAACAATGCTCTAGAATACATTCTCTTGTAACGGTATTTTCTGATAAATTTAGTGTAAATCGCCACAGATGTCCGGGAGCTAAACTATCAAAATCTACCGATTGAAAATTGCTATTTGAATCCAGTTGTGGTAAGGATTGATAACAAATAGAATCGATATAAATTTTCTCCCCTTGTTCAAAAGCATTGCTATGATGGAACACAAAACCTGATGGAGTTTCTAAAACTTTCACTTCTCCTTTGTTAGGATCCCGGGGGATAATAATAATCTTAGTTAACTTGTCCGGTTGATTGATGACGCATTCTCCCGCACCTTTTAACCCAAAAAGAAAGGGAAAAGGATTATAACTAACTGGGTTTTGGAAAAAGATAGCGTAGTGGGGAGTAATAACAAAATCGTGGATAAAACAGAAGCCCGGTATACTGTGGGTATGACGACGTAATAACTTACCCGTGGGACTAATTTCGTAGAGAGTAATAGCACTCGACAAACCCGTTTTAATGGCAAAATTTACCAGACAAGGTTGATGATTATCGAAGATACAAGCGGGATCGATGCGAGGATGAGCGGCAAAAGAATCGCCTTTTTCCAAAATACCATCGAGATAGTCTAAACCAATAGTATCAAGGGTTTTAGCATCGAGGCGATGGGGTTCGGCCGCTTCCCAAAGTGCCAGTAATTTATTACCCCAGTAGATAACATTAGTATTAGCAATATTTTTCAGACGCAAATCAAAAGCATTGGCGAAAATTCCCCCCGGTTTTTTCGTGCCAAAAACGCCGCGATAAAGGGGTTTTCCCGCTTTCTGTTCCTGGAGATAACCCTCAGTTTTCACAAAACGATTACGATAATGTACGCGCCCATGATTGAAGCTAATCGCGCTGATCATACCATCCCCATCGAAGGGATGAGCGATCGCAGTGCCAGCGATATCCAGTAAACCGGGGCCGTTTTTAAAGACTGTACCCTGTAAATCGGGGGGAATTTGCCCCTCGATGTCTTCTACCTCGTAATCGTACTCGTTAGGTTGGGATTGATAGCCTTTTTGCCAATCCTGACGATTATAGGATTTTTCGCCAATTGTCGGAGTTAATACCATAGTAGTTTTACGTTTGTATTTACTTTTCTTAACATAACTTAAAACTACCAGACCTAAAAAGAAGGGGGTGGCGAATCATTTTTCCAGCTATTCACCCCCTCCTTGTCGTCATGTTATTTAACAAACAACATTTCTTGATAGGTAGGTAAGGGCCAGAAATTGTCGGCCACTTCCCCTTCCAGTGTGTCAGCATATTCGCGCACCTTATCCATCAAGAGACGGATCGTTTGAGCGGAATACTGCATATGTTCCTCGATCGAGGCAAAATCCTGTTTAGCTATGGCCGCACTCAGTTTGCTAACGCCATCCATCAGTAATTTAATTAGATTCGAGACAGTTTGGGCGCTTTCCTTATCGATCTCGATACCGATCGCCGCAGCATTAGCGATCGCCAATGACAATTCCGACAAGTAGCGAACGGCAGCGGGATAAATAATCGTTTTAGCCATACTTACCACCAGTTTCGCCTCCACCTCGATGGCCAGTAAATACTGTTCCGCATAGACATCAAAACGACTTTCCAGTTCAACGGGAGTAAACACACCCATGCGGGTAAACAGTTCTTCGATATAATCGGCCTTCAGCACGGGTAAAGCATCGGCAGTGGTGCGGAGATTAGCTAAACCGCGCTCTTCTACCGCCATTTTGTGCCATTCCGGGGAATATCCGTTACCTCCGAAGATCACATTTCTGTGTTTGTCCATGATCTCCTTGAGAACACCCTGGGCAGCAGTCTTGAGGTCTTCCCCTGCTTTCATCCGGCTTTCTAAGTTATCCGCCACCCAAGTCAGGGAATCCGCTAGAATCGTGTTCATCGCCACCAGCGGCCCGGAAACTGACTGATTAGAACCCACGGCGCGGAATTCAAAGCGATTGCCCGTAAAAGCAAAAGGAGAGGTACGATTGCGATCGCCTGGATCCTTGGGAAATACCGGCAGGGTATCGACACCCAGATCCATCAACCCTGGGGCATCAGAACCCCCAATTTGTCCTTGGCTAATTTGGTCGAATACCTTTTCTAACTGGCTGCCCAAATATACCGAAATAATGGCGGGAGGAGCTTCATTTGCCCCCAAACGGTGATCATTGCTGGCGGTAGCCACCACTGCGCGTAAAAGCGGTCCGTACTTGTGAACACCACGAATAACCGCCCCACAGAATAACAAAAACTGCATATTAGCGTGGGGAGTATCGCCCGGATCCAGCAGATTGCCCTGGGTAGCGTTGCCGACAGACCAGTTAACGTGTTTTCCCGAACCATTAATCCCTGCAAAGGGTTTTTCGTGCAGTAGGCAAACAAAACCGTGTTTTTTAGCCGTACTTTTCAGCAAAGTCATAATTAACTGCTGATGGTCACTGGCCACGTTAGCAGCCTCGAAAAAGGGGGCAATCTCGAACTGTCCGGGAGCGACTTCATTATGGCGGGTTTTGGCCGGAATGCCGAGGCGATACATTCTTTCCTCGACTTCCTGCATAAACACCTGAACCCGTTCGGGAATCGCGCCAAAATAATGATCGTCGAACTGTTGACCCTTGGCGGCGGGTTTACCAAATAGGGTGCGACCGGTGAGCAGTAAATCGGGGCGACTATGGGCAAAATGAGCATCTACGAGGAAATATTCCTGTTCAGCGCCGCAGCTGGAGTTAACGGGGGCGACTTCCGTATGTCCTAAGAGCTTCAGCACCCTGGTGGCGGCTTTACTCATCGATGAAATCGAGCGTAAAAGCGGCGTTTTTTTGTCGAGGGCCTCTCCTGTCCAAGAGATGAACACCGTGGGGATACACAGGGTTACACCATTATCCGTCTCCATGACGTAGGCTGGACTGGTGACATCCCAAGCGGTGTAACCCCGCGCTTCAAAGGTGGAGCGAAGTCCGCCGTTAGGAAAGGAGGAGCCGTCCGGTTCACCCTGTACTAAGACTTTGCCCGTAAATTCTGTGATCACCGAACCGTCGCTCTGCACGGAGATAAAACCATCATGTTTTTCGGCGGTGGCGTTAGTCATCGGATAGAAGACGTGAGCATAGTACAGCGCCCCTTTGGACGTGGCCCAATCTTTCATCGCAGCCGCCACCGCACTGGCGATGGAAACGTCTAATTTTCCCCCGGTTAAAATCGTGTTTTTGACCGATTTGAATACGTCTTTCGGCAGACTGGCCTGCATTTTGCTCAGGGTAAAGACATCGGTTGCCCAGAGGGCCTCTAAACGTTGCGGAATTTTGCTCGGTAGGGGTTTACGGTCTGTGACTTGAGAGATAGCTTGAACACGCGTTCCATAACTCATAAGTATTTTTCCTATTGTGTTGTGTCGTGGATAAAGGGTTACTTTACTTAGGCGATGACAAGTTTCCTCCTAACTTTGATGTTGAATTTCGGTCAGAGGCTATTCTCCGCTTAATAATTTCGATCCCACGGCACAAGCTTCTGTGCGGTTTTTATCTGCTTGCGCCCGCCTCTTTCCCGATCAATTAGCAACACCAGCCTTCATCTTAAGAACAGATAATCCAGAGATTTGTATCAAACATTACAAATATTTCAAACCCTATCTTCCCCAAGCGATCGCACCTCTCTACAGAAAACGGGTTTCTGGATAAAACCACAAATAATCAATAAATATTTAGGGAAAGTAGCGATAAAATTCACGTCGGTGTAGGAGCCGCATTACCTCAATGTTATTATCAACAACTGCTATTCCTAATCGATATTCACCAAGGCGTATTCGGTAGCGATTGGTAGCTCCCTTCATTGGCTTGACATTACCAATATCCTGCAATGACTTGGCATTGGGTAAATCTCTAAAAGCAAGCTGTAAAATTTGTTCATAAACAGGCTGGTTTTTCAATGCCTTCAAATCTTTGAGAAATCTTTTTCGATATTGAACCTTCAAGGTAAATCTATTCTTCTAAATAAGCCAGTGCCTCTTCGATAGCTAATAGTGGACTCTGCTGTGCCTCATCCATGGCTTGGTTAAGGCAGTAGTCTTCTATTGCTTCAGTGAACTCTTCACAAGACATATCTTCTTGGGGAAATACTTGTCTCCATAGTTCAATCGGAATAACAACGGCTTTGGTTTGTCCGTTTTGGTCAGTTAGGTATTCTATTGAAAGCATAGACAAGACTTGTCAAGTTTGATAAGTCTATGATATAGCACTACGCGATTACATTAGAAAACGGGTTTCTTCCAGAAACCCGTTTTCTAGACTTACATAGATAAAACTTATAAAACTTATAGAATCGATAAAAAAGCGATATTTGACAAAATCGGGGGGGGTGAAAAAATATTGGGGAAATTTGCCCAAAATTGCTGATGAATACTACAACTACCTTCAAATCTCTCTCTCTGGCTGGTGTTGTCTTCGCCGGCACAGTTAGCGCGATCGCTAGTTTGACCGTCCTCCCCGCCAGTGCCGTCAGCTTTACCGGAACTGGTGCTGGTTTCAGCATCCCTGATAACAACGCCCCAGGTGCTTCCAGCACTATTGTCGTCCCCGACAGCTTCTCCATTACCGACATCACCGTCACCCTCAATAGCCTGACCCACACCTGGATAGGTGATCTGATCGCCACCCTCACCCATGTCGATACCGGAACAACGGTGAGCCTGTTCAACCGCATCGGTCGGGTTAATATTTTTGCCGACTCCAGCAACTTCAACGGCACCTACAGCTTTAACGATGCCTTTACCGGCAACATCTGGGCAGTGGCGGCTTCAGGAGGTTCTAGTTTTGTCATCCCCTCCGGCAACTACTTCCCCACTGGTGCCGGTAGCAGCACCCTCGTTCCCATGCTCACTTCCCTGAGCGGGGAACTGTCCAGCGGCACTTGGCGGCTGACGATTTCGGACAATCAACAGCTTGATACTGGTGCTCTCGGCAGTTGGGCGCTGAACTTGCAGGGCAATCCGTCATCCCCCGTGTCTGTTCCTGAATCAACTTCTGGCCTGGGTTTGCTGGCTTTAGGCTTACTGGGGGCGGCAGCGGCATTTAAGCGCCATTTGAACTGAGAAAAGCGGCATTTAAGCGCCATTTGAACTGAGAAAAAGGGTTTCTTTGAGAAACCCTTTTTCTGAATTTCTCGTGATCCTTGGGGATTGCTAACTCGCGCTAGACTAGATTGAGTAGATTGGGAGATGTGGTAGTCTGGGAAGTATGGCAAAATTATCGCCAGAGTCAAAACAACTGATCATCAATCTGAAAAATAGGCTATTAGACATTGTTGACGAATCTAAAGCTGTAGAATTTGCCATCTTAAACCGTTTTGGTGAAACAGCAGAAACCCTAGACAGTTTAGAGCAACTCACAGAAATTGCCCTCCAAGCAGAATCTCGGTTTTCTCAGCTATCAAACTTAGAAATTCGTGCCGCTCAATCCCAACCGATGATTTCTCCTGATTTGCTCAGATTTATAGAAGAAGTCATTAAGACAACCCAAGTGCGGATTCCTGCCTTGATGCGTAGTGTCGAAGAAGTTAAACTTGAATGGAGTTAAATATGGATTTTGTTCCTCAGCTTCCCCGGGATTCTGATCAACTTAAGCAAACTTTGGCAAAAGCACACCGCAATTGTCAAGAGATGGAATTAGTTGGATTACAATTAGAAGAAGCGATTAGTCGCTTAGAAGCGGAAAATCGTCAAAGACGAAGACAGCAGCTAGAAAGAACCTTACAAAAAATGCAAAACCCCTTAGAAAACGGATTTCTTTGAGAAACCCGTTTTCTGGTGAAAAATGCCAAAATTATCGCTAGGGTCAAAACAACTGATCATCAAATCAACAATCTTCGAGATAATCACTGAGCTTTATTCCTGTCAATGATGCTAACAAAATATCTAAAACAAGCAATGGCACTGGCAACTTATGAAGTTCTAGAAGACGGAACTTTTTATGGAGAAATTCCGGGATTTGAGGGAGTATATGCTAATGAAACAACTCTCGAAGCTACTAAGGAACAGTTACAGGATGTTTTGGAAGGCTGGCTTATTTTAGGACTGCGCTTACAGCATCAGTTACCGATTGTTGACGGTATCAATCTAACCCCTCAACAAAAAATCGCCTGATGCCACCTTTTGCCCCCATCAAAAGGAATGGGAAAAATTACGTTAAACAATTCTGTCTTGGAAAAGTTAAAAACTGCTCTCAATTGAGCAAGATGAAGATGGCATTTAGAATTTGCCATAGAAAAAGGGTTTCTTTGAGAAACCCTTTTTCTGGACTGTCAATCTCTTGTCTCGATTAATTCGGGGACAAGTTCAGGAATAAAACCCGGTTCAGCTAAAGAACCAGTAACATGATGTTCAAAGACTTCTGCGGGGGGAAAAGTTTTCTTGACTTCCTGAGATTGCGGATCCGTAGAAGGTAGCCATTTAATTAGGGGTAAAGGTAGGAGAGTGGAGAGATTAGTAATCACTACCAATAACCAAAGGTTATCAAAATTAGTTTCGGTGACTCCCAACCAATGGGTTAATAAAGCGCCGATTTCTTGGGAAACTAATCCTGACATATTCCAGATAGACATTAATAAAGCGAATAGAGATGCTTCAATGCCCACGGGACAAAGACGGGCCGATAAAATTAAGACGGGTAAAAAGGCAATTTGTCCCATGACGGTGAGGATGAGACTATCCCCCAAACTAAACCAATGATCGTCAATACCGAGCGCTCGATTAGTATGGGTAACTAAGAGTAGGGTAGTCATTCCTAAAACCGCAGACATCACCGTACTCCAACCCAAAATTAGACGAAAGGAAATCGCTTTTAAAAACCGTTGATATACCCAGATACCCAGTATCGAGGCTAAACTGGTGACTAAGCGCACTCGTCCTAAAAATTCCGGTTCAAATCCTAACTCGTTGGTGGTGAAGTAGAAAAAGGCAGAATCGGCGCTAGGAGTAGCCTGCCAGAGGAAAATAAAGGCAGTGGGTAGTAAAATTGATTTTTGTCTAATTGCTGACCATAATTGTCCTATTTGCTCCTTGACTTTCGGCGTGGATTGTGCATCATCATTATTCTTGACTTTTTCCTCTGTAATTAAAAACGCCATGGCTGAGGCAATCAGGGGAAAAATAGCGGTGAGAGCGAAGACAGGACGAGTACCGAGGTGTGCCAGTAACCAACCGCCGAGATAAGCCGTAATTAAGCCGCCTAGCGCCGATATTCCCCAAGTTAAGGACTGTAGAGAACCGGATTGAGTTAAAGACTCTTTGCGCGCTCTTTCTACCACCAAAGAATCGACGATGACATCACTAATGGTGACAGAAAGGGAACCAAGCAGGATCGCCGCCGTAGCTTGCCAAGCATTCTCCACCACAGTGGCTAGGGCCAACCAAGCTAAAACCCCGAGAATTCCCGATAAAATTAGGTAGGGCCGACGACGATAGCCAAAAATAGGCAAACCATCCGAAAGAAAGCCAAAAGCTGGTTTAATCACCCAAGGAATCGCCGCCACTCCGATTAATGCCCCCATCTGGGAGGGACTCAAGGCCAAATCGTCCTTTAAAAAAAAGCTAACCGCTAATCGGGAGAGTCCGAGAATGCCCTGCACGAAATAAACCCCTAAAATGCCAATTAATTCGGGATTAGGGTCATTTCCGAACAATATAGTCTCTTTAAGGAATTTTTTCCCGCGATCGATGCCAAGGCGATTAATAAGCATGAAGTTTCATAAATATTTGTTACTGTCTCTATGATAATTGATCGCTCGATCGGTGCGTTAGCTGTTAGGGTAACTTATAAACCAAAATTGTCTCTATCAATTCTAAAAGTTCTTGCTGTTGTTTGACTGAGAGGGAATTCTTGTCTAATCCGTGGAATTAATTGTTTTCCTTGCTCGATCGCTCTTGCGGTTGCTGCTATAATTAACTGTAACATCGATATTCCCAGCGATTCCACTTCCCTTAATTCCTTGAGATAAAAACGTGAAATCCTGCCTGAGTTGATTAACTTCTCTATAGGTTGGATTAAGCATAGCAAAACCAGTATTCCCGATTGGACAGCAAAGCTGAAAGCCTAGGTTAAAATAGAGAGACAAACTTTGAAACAGAGTCTAACCAATGACAGTACAACACCCTCGCTACCACAAAGAATAATTTGCTCGAGGTGGACAGGAAATCTATGAGTCTCAGGTGCGTCAGCCGGTTGAGAAGGACAATCATCGAAAGATTGTGGCTATTGATATCGAAACAGGTGCTTTTGAATTAGCAAAAGATAGCCTCACAGCTTCCGAGCAACTTTTAGCCCGATTTCCAGATGATCAAAGTAGTTCAAGGCTGACCGATGAAATAACTGATAACTGAGAAAACGGTAGCAATTTCTACCAAAAGTCAGAATAAAATTCGTTATTGTCATAAAGTCATGACCGAAAATTTGGGTACAAGCCCCGCCCTTTAGTGTAGGGTCGGGCGGCTTTAAATAAATATGTATTGTCAACTTAAGGAATTTTGTGTTAAGATATTGATAGTAGGTCGAGCATCGTCAAAATGTTTGTACTAGAATA